>NZ_JAOWGT010000074.1:349191-417933 GCF_030333005.1 Citrobacter sp. Cpo030
TGACGTCACTGCCCGGTTGTATGCGCGATGTTACCGGCTCCGGCCTGAGTTTTTTAAGTGCCGTAAAATCGTGTTGAGGCCAACGCCCATAATGCGGGCACTGGCACGGCACCCAACCCCATTCATAGCCATATCAATGATTTTCTGATGTGTACCGGGTTGAGAGGCGGTGTAAGTGAAGCTGATTTGCCATGTTTTACGGCAGTGAGAGCAGAGATAGCGCTGATGTCCGGCAGTGCTTTTACCGTTACGCACGACGCCTTCGGTAGCTGAACAAGTGGGACATCTGATGGAAATGGAAGCCACGCAAGCACCTTAAAATCACCATCATACACTAAATCAGTAAGTTGGCAGCATTACCCGGAACATTTACAAATTAATAATACGGATAAAGCCACAAGAGAAATATTTTTGTGGCTTCATTTAATGCTTGATTGATTTCAATCTTATCCGACAAGCTTCTTTAACCCACTTACTAAAATTCCCTTTACCTGCAGCCTTCTCGATCTGTTCCAACAGCTCATCCTCAAAACGGATGTTCTTCATGGTGCTGTTAGTGCGGTCAAAATTTGGTTTCTTTTTTTCTTGCATGGTAGGTACCACTTAGGTTAGTTTACACACATGTGGTACCTACCACATGGAGTCTAAAATTAAGCAACGCCCAACAGTGCTGTCACACCAAAGGGCGTCTAACCTCACCAACTATCAAGGAGTTGATTATGGCTGATTCGCATTCTACCCCAGACACCGACCAATCCGGAACCGAGCGTTCGGTAATTGTGGGATATCGCCCGAATGTTTTCGACAAATCCACACCCAAAATTATTCTTTCCGGCAAGTGGCTACGCGAAGCAGGGTTTGATACCGGGCAACAGATTACCGTAAAAGTGATGAATGGCTGTATCGTCCTGATGGTCTATGGCGAGCAGGAACAACGGTTGCAGGATGAGCTGAAAGAGGCCAATCAGAAGTTAAATAGAATTGAGAGCACGCTGGCGACTCTTCAGTGAATTACGAGTCAACATATAAGTGGCGCTTACATGTTAACCTGATGCCGGATGGCGCTTGCGCTTATCCGGCCTACTTTCACAATACCCTCTGTCTGACCACCCACCTCATAGTGACCCCCAGAAAGATATCGACTATAATGAACGAATCGAACGATTCATGCGAAATGGTGGCAATATGCATACTCTTACGGCAAATGAAGCCAAAACCCAGTTTGGCGATATGCTACTTAAAGCGCAGCGAGAACCTGTGCAAATTAATCGTAACGGTAAGCCTGTTGCAGTTGTCGTCTCCATTGAGGACTATGAACAAATGGAAGCCATGAAACTCCAGTTACTGAAGGCCAAAATTCAGCGTGCTCAAAGCGATATTCATTTGGGCAATACTGTCGATGGTGATGCTTTTTTTGATGAGTTGATGGATCAACACAAAGGATAAAAAGTGAGTTACAAACTTACTGGGGAAGCACAGCACGATATTATTGAAATCCGTGATTACACATCAAGAAATTGGGGCGCTAAACAGTCCAGGGATTATCTTAGGAAATTACAGGTAGTTCTCTCTCAGTTAGCTGAAATGCCAGGCATGGGGCATCATCGCATTGATGATTTTGGTGAAGATATTTACAGCTTTCCTTATGTTAGTCATATGATTTACTACTGTGCACAAGACACAAATATTGTTGTATTGGCAGTCTTACACCAAAGCCGAGTACCAACAAAACATCTGGGTCAACGTTTGTAACCCACCACCTTAATGCCGGATGGCGCTAACGCTTATCCGGCCTACGATTCCCAGAAAAAATAAAGCCGCCGATCGGTTAATCAGCGGCTTTCTATCACTTGCAATGCATCAGAAGTTATATTTCACGCCGAGCATACCGCGGGTATCGCTGTAGCCTTTATCGCCGACCTGTTGGGCCAAGTTGCTCCACACGTTGAGTCGCGGAGTGATTTGACCTTCAACGCCGACTTTCAGCTCACCGATGTTTTTGGTGCCGCGCATGTCGTTGCTCACATCGTCCATCTTCACGCTGGTTGTCTGTGTGTTGTGGATCCAGTTGGCTTCAACAAACGGCTGGAACTCGCGAGATTTACCGTCGTCGATGGCGTTGTGACCGTTGATAAAGGCTTTCACACCCAGACGGGTCATCAGGTTGCCATCGGTATTATCCTTCACGCGGGTACCGTTCGCTTCGCGGTGACTGTCGGCTTGCACGTCCATCCATACCACCTGCGCTTTTGGTTGCAGCCAGTAGCTGTTGCGCTCGCTTTCACCCAGTTTAAAACTGTAACCGGCTTCAACCGAAGCGGTTATCCCGCTGGATTTGTATTTCTCTGCTGCCTGCTCCTGGCCCATCACTTTGTTATCAAACCAGTTGTACAGCGCCCAGGTATCCACGTAGGTACCGGTCTTGTCGGCGTCATTGGCATACCATGTGCCGTACAGCCCCACGCTGTAACCAGTGACCTGGCCACGTGAATGGTAGCCGGTCAGGCTGGACTGCGTGCGGTTCTGGCTGTTGGCATAACCTGCCATCGCGCCGAGGTGCCAGCGGTCGAGACCGTCGCTACTCCACTGCGCCAGGTCGCCGCCTAACTGCATCACATAACTGTTGCTTTGGGTTTTCAACTGCCCGCTACCGTCTTTGAAGCGGGTATGTGCCCCAACGTTATGCATCCACAGGCTGGTAACTTTCTTCTCACCTGTCAGCATATCGACGTACTGCGTTTCACCCAGACGATCGTGCAGTCGGGTCATAAACAGCGTGTTAGCCGCGTAGTTGTTTGCCAGATAACTGCCTGCTTCCGGACGGTATTGCTGCTCAGTGACAGGAGGCGCAACGGGTTCTTCCGGCTCAGGGATAATCGGGTCTACAGGATCGACCGGGTCTGGATCAATAGGGTCAACCGGGTCCGGATCAACAGGGTCAGGGTCTTCCGGATCCGGCGGAGCAGGAATAAAGCTGGTCAGATACCAGTTGCTGCCCTTCTGCACAACGTTATAGTCGTACGCTCCGGCAACAATACGGCCCGCTTTCTCAAAAGTACCGTCAGAATTACCGGCCACTTCGATGATCTCAATACCTTCAATGGTCTGCGCCCCGGTTCCACCAATGTTATTCACCGCCACGAACGCATTACCCGCGGTGTTGCCGAGCACTTTCAGCTTATCGGTTTCGGAGGTATCGTCATTCAGGACGGTATTGAAAACCAGTTTGCCGCCGTTCCCGGTAAAATCCTCATTGATGGTAAGCGTCTGCCACGGTTCACCATCAGCATGCCCAAAGTTCACCACTGACCCGCCGTTCAGCGTCAGGTCGGTGAGCGTTGAGCTGTTGGTCATGTTCCAGGTCGCGTCGCTCATTTGCAGCGAGATAACGCCCGTCCCGGCAGTGGCGCTGGTGATGTATGACGCCCCGCTCCACAACGAGTTGTCGGTCATGTTGAGCTTAATGGTACTGTTTTGCTGCGGCAGACTGCTGGTTGCGGCAGTCGCGCCTGCGGCATGAAGATCGCCATCGATGAGGAAGCGCCCGCCAGTAGAACCGTCTACGATGCCACCCGTTTCGGTGCTGATGGCATAACTTTCGTTGCTGTGATCGCCCGCCATGGCAATGGCGGCACCGCCTGCCAGGTTTATCGCCCCGCGTGAAGTCGCATACAGGCCGCGTGGCGCTTTGCTGTATGACGCAGCTTTCGCCGAACTGTTCACGTTGATCGTTGCGTTTTCACCGAGATTCACGGTTGCGTTGGTGGAGTAAACCGCATGTGCACTGACGCCGTTGACCGTAATCGTCGCGTTGTTGCCTAGTTCCGTTTTGGACGATGAGGCGGCATAAATCCCCGTTGAAGAAGCACCCGAAGTCTCGATGGTGGCGTCATTGCCAAGCAGGATTGAGGAACCGCTCTGCCCGGTGCGAAGACCTTCTGAGCTATCACCGATCGTCACAATGTGGGCCCGGTCGCCGACCACAATTGTATTTTTGGCCTGCGTGGCGTCTTTCATCGCGTTGGCTGTGATACCACGTCCCTGGGAGCCGGTGGTTTGAATATACAGATCGTCGCCGACGTAAATGCTGGCCGAGCCCTTCCAACCCTGGCTATAGGAGTTGTAACCGGCGTTAATACCGTCACCATCCTGACCGTCCACATAAATACTGGTGCGATCCCCGGTGATGATAAAGACCGGGTTATCCGGCGTATTGGCCCCGTGCGTGCGGATACCGTCAACATCTTTACCATTATTGGCGGCATTCTTCGACTGCGTGCGAATCGTCAGGTCGTCCCCAAAAATAACGCCCGGACTACCCGTTGTACTGTTCTGAATAACGGTAACAGAGTGCTCAAAAGCTTCAGCACCGGGTCCATTAATCGTTAATCCATTGCCATAAACAGGAATCGTGCCCGCACTCCATTGATAAACATAATTCGGCATGGCGCTGGTTTTAGCGAAACTGGCATTTGCCTGCGCTGGAATTATTGCCTGCAATTCCGGGGGCAGACTGCTAACCAGTCCGCTGGAAGGTAGACTATCAACGTCTACCCATGCCGCATGAGCTGAAAATACCATAGAGGTTAATGCGGCTGAAACCGCTATGGCAATACGAGAATAAGATTTGGGATTTGGCATATTAGCCTCCTGCTTTCAGGCGTAGAGCGTCCACCACATCGCAAGGATGTGAAAATAATAAAACTCAAAAATAAGTTATAAAATGTTCGACAATATTTGATGAATACTATGGCCTAACTTATCTTCAAGCCTGAGCTTGTAGACATATATTTTCTTAATATCGATATTATCTATTTTGGTAATTTGCTGAATACTTTTCCCTGACACAAAACGCTTCAGTAATATCATTTCTGTATAGTTAAGTGAGCGTCCACGTTTGCTGTTGGCGAGATGGCCAGTAAAGAGTCGCCTGATTTTCTGATGTTGAACTTCGTCATCATCATCGGAATATATAATCCCTTGTATTTTATTGCTTTTGGATAGCCAGTAGTTGGCTAATGGCGCCAGATTCCTGTCAGCTATCAACACAATATGCATACCGCTGTAGGCCAGCCGGTCAACCCATTGCGGGTCGGAAAACAGGCGTAGATTAGGGAAAGAAAAATCCACAAAAATAAACCCACGCGACAAATGGTTCTGATTATTAAGCAGAAGCTTTTCAATAATTCCTTTTTGCAGAAAGCCATTCCCCTCAGGCCAGATAGCAAAAGCGGCACGGTGACAGTAACTGGCGCGAACCGCAGTATCTGGAAATAATTGACAGGATAATTCACAGCTTATGCAACGAACAGTCTGTGACGGTGATCTCTTCATCAAAAATGACTCCTGTTATTTTTCCATAAATATTTCATTGGTAAATAAATGTGTCAATCCAACACGTAGTACGTTCCTTGTCAGTTAATAACAGTGGCGCTAATAAAATGTAATAAACTCCTGATGCACTAATATGTATGGGCTGTGAGTAATACGATTGCGTTAAGCTTATTTACGCTTTATCTCAGAATAACAACCTATGCTTTAGGAATTTTATGCATAAATTCAGATTCTAAGATAAACAGTAAAAAAGCACTATTTGCTAAAAAATAACCTGCATAAAGGTTGCTTACTAATTACGTAATTCTGATAACTCAATCACCCTTGTCATGTTGTGGACAAATATAAAGATAATTCAGATAAAACTGTAATGAATTCTCATTATTTAACCTTAGGTAATTTTAACCTAAGAAATAAGATTGTTAACATGTTGTATTTAAAGGATTTTTAATAATTAAGCAAAATTCTTATCTTCAATCATGAACAAAGAGTGAGGCGCATTATCGATTTGGATGTAAAATTTAAAGGATGCGTTAGCACACGCTGTGATTCGTTTTGGTTACTGAGGGCTGGGCAATTGTACCTTATCAATCAGTTGGTCGAATTTAATCCTGATAGCAAAAGTCTGGTCAATCGTCAGACCGGGCGAGCAATTCAGCTCCAGCTCCCTGCCTCGCTCTGTTTTCTCTATTTAATTACTCACGCAAGTGACATTGTTTCGCAGAACACGTTGATGACTATTGGTTGGGGTGAAAGAAATAATGTGACCACCACCAACACATTTTACCAGGCTATTCTGACACTACGTAACGCGCTGGCGGACGTGGGGTTGCCTCGTGATACGGTGAAAACTATTTCCCGACGCGGGCTCAGATTAAATGAAAATACGCAAGTAGAGACAATAACGCTTCAACAGAGTGAAGTTTCCCCGCCGCCGGTTATTGAAGAAATCACACCCGCAAAGATAATTCCTTCGACACCACAACAAACGGTGCAGATACCCTGGTTTGAGGTTTTATTTAGCGCCAGTGTCGTGATTGCCACGTTGATCATCTGGCTGGTGTGGTATCAAACGCGCCCTGTTATGCCGTTTAGTAAATTTGTCCCGGTCTCCATGCAGACCCCTTCGCGGCAAAATTGCAAAATCTATTACTCACCAAATGAACACGACCAGCAAGGCTATTTCAATCTGATGCAGTTACATCCCTATCTCTGTGAAAACAACAAGCACGTGTTTCTTACCGGTTACAGCAAAGCGGAAAGGATCGTGGCATTTGTCTGTGATAAAGATGCACGGGTGGATGCTAACGCATTTTGTACTACTCATTATTACTGGATGCGCGGGCAATGAAAAAAACACGCCACCTTATAGTGCTCGTGGCCGGGCTGGTTACTGTGCTCGGTTCAGGGGGATGGTTATGGCATTCACGCTATGCCGACAAACCGCTGAATTGCATCGGTAACATGGAATGGAATATTGGCAGCAACCGCTTTACCGGTACGTTATCGTTTCGGATGTACAACAGTGAAGGCCTGGCCACTATTACCGGCAAACTGTACGGGCGTAATACCTCAGACATTAGCAGGAACATCTATTTTAACTACACCCAAAAGCGCGATGCCCGAGTGCTACAGGCGATGCAGGTCGTCAAAACCTTCGCTGACACCGCTGATGAAGCGGATATTAACAACACATTACCTGGATTTTACCGCCAAAGCGGACGAAGCCTGAGCCTGGTCATGGAGGAGTATAAAGGTGCATGGATTTTTGCCAGCTCCAATGTGCCCTCGCTGTATTGCCGCAAAAGGTAACGTCATATCCGGAAACAAAAAGTACGGCCCCTCAATGAAATTCACATTTGTCATCATTAACTTACGCGACATGGGTCACTGAATCCACACATAACCCATTGCTATTCTTCATCGCGAATCAGGAAACATCCTGAATATCATAATATCCGTTGCGTAATAATTAAGCGAAATGGGCGTTATATTTTGCCCAGAAGACTTCAACCTACGGATGGATATTTGGAGAAGACGTGGGCAGGGGCGTTTATCTCTCTCGCGAGCAATGTCTGAGCATTCAGGCGTTATCGCATTTCAGGAAACGGTGTGTTTCCGGTGTATTTTTGGCGTACATATGAGGGATACGTAATGTTTACTTTTAAAAAGTGCCTGATTGCACTTTCTATAAATTTGGCCGTTGTTTCATCAGGTTTTGCTTGTACGACCCTGCTGGTCGGCAACGAAGCATCAGCGGACGGCTCCATGCTGGTCGCCCGTAGCGCAGACAGCGATGCTCTGAAAGCACAGCATTTTGTCATTCATCCGGCAAAGCAAAATCAGACCGGTGTATACAGCACCAAAGCACATAATGGTGCGAATGATTTTACCTGGCCACTGCCGAAAAACTCTCTGCGTTATACCACTGTCCCAAACTGGAAAACCCAACTGCACGGCGCGACCGGGTTTAACGAGCTGGGTGTCGGCGTGAGCGGTACAGAATCCATTTTTGCCTCACCGAAAGCACTGGCCGCCGACCCGTACGTTGAGGATAAAGGGATCACCGAAGACGATATCCCGGATATTCTGCTGTCACAAAGTAAAACCGCACGTGAAGCTGTGGCGCTATTGGGCCATATCGTTGAGACCGTCGGCGCAGGCGAAGGTTTTGGCGTTGCCGTCGTCGACGATAACGAGATCTGGTACCTGGAAACCGGTAGCGGCCACCAGTGGATGGCGCAGCGTCTGCCGAATAACCAGTATTTTGCCACCGGTAATCAGGGCCGCTTACAGGATTACGATCCTAAAAATCCGGACATGATGGCGTCAAAAAACCTGATTCAATTTGCGACTGAAAAAGGACTGTACGATCCGGCGAAAGACGGTAAATTCAACTTCTCCAAAGCCTATACCCGTGATGACGAGCGTGACCGCACGTATAACGACCCTCGTGTATGGACCATCCAGAAAGAGTTCAATCCTTCCGTAAATCAGGATATGGCCAAAGGGCGCGAATTCCCGGTCTTCATGACGCCAGAGAAGAAAATGACGCTGGACGATGTGAAGGCCGTGTTGCGTAGTCACTATGAAGGGACCAGCCATGACCCGTACACCAACGGTCTGAACGGCAAAGAGCCATGGCGTCCGGTAAGCGTTTTCCGTACCTATGAAGCGCACGTCATGCAGGTCCGTCCGTGGTTGCCAAAAGAGATTGGTGAAACGACCTACATTGGCCTGGGCATGGCTGACCTCACCGCCTTTGTTCCGTACTACAGCGGCCTGAAAGCGTATCCGGCTAACTACACGATGGGTACCGATAAAGCGGACGATCAGTCTATCTACTGGAAATATCGTAAATTACAAACGCTGACGATGACCGATTATCCGAAGCTCGCGCCAATCGTCAAAAAAGCCTACAAAGCGTGGGAAGACAAAGTGGCGAAGGAGCAAAAAGAGGTCGAAGCAGAGTATCTGAAGATGGCGAAAACCGATAAACCTGCCGCCGATAAGATGCTGAATGACTTCAACCTGCGCATCATGGCCGACGCCGAGAAGCTGACGGAAGATCTAACCAATCAGCTATTTACCATCCGCACTAAAGACATTCAGTCTGATATTTTCTTTGCGAATGCAACGAAAAAAGACTGAGTAACGACGCGATAGTATTCTGGCGTAAAGCGCTTATTAGCTTTGCGCCAGCATTTCACACCGCGCCTTCACCGCCTCGTGCAGAAGGCGTACCGCGGTTGAAAGCTGCTTCCGATGCGGGCAAATCATATTCAGCGGGACTTTCTCTCCCTGATAATCCGACATCAGCAGTTGTAATCGACCGTCACGCACATCCTCGCTGACATCCAGCCACGACTTGTACGCCACACCTTCTCCGGCAATCGCCAGGCGCCGGATCACTTCCGCATCGTCACTCATAATGGTGCCGTTAACCTGCACACTACTGACCTCGCCGTTGCGCGTAAATGTCCAGCGATCGTGCAGGCGGCCGCGTAATACGAAAGTCATGGCGTTGAGCTGTGTTAAATCATCCAGTTTTTGCGGCGCGCCGTTTTGCTCAACCCATTCCGGTGATGCCACCAGCACGCGTCGGTTACCCGGTGCAACCGGCAGCGCAATGTAAGACGCGTCTTCGGTGTTGCCATAGCGAAACGCAACATCGACGGGGTCTTTAAAGACATCCGTTACCTGGTCGGAGAAAAAAATCCGCAGGCGCAGCGCGGGATAGCGGCGTCGAAACGACTGAAAGACCGGTAGCAGCAGGTTACGACCGAGATCGGAAGGCACGGCGATTTGCAGCGTGCCTGATACTTCATCTTCCGGGGTCTGAATTTTTTGCAACCCGGCATGCATTACATCCAGCATCTGGCGGGCATAGGGTAACCAGACTTCACCTTCTGGCGTCAGGCGCAGGCTGCGCGTGGAGCGGGCGAACAAGCGGATAGCCAACGTAGACTCCAGGCGCTTGATAGCTGAACTGACCTGAGCAGGCTGAACGCCGACTTCGCGCGCGGCATCGCTAAAACTATTCAGCGCCGCGGCGCGGACAAACAACGTGAGATCTTCAAGCCGGAACATTTTCACTCCCCGAGTATAAGTCCTGTCGCCATAGGGCTATTTTTCCCGTTCTGTTACCGGTTTACCATCGAATTATTCAACTGATTCCTGTAACCGGAGAGACCATGAAAGCCATCGCCATTACCCGCGCCGCGACCGACGGCAATAACATTGAATTTTTACAAGAGATTGACCTGCCCATGCCAGTCGCTACCGGGCACGATCTGCTGGTTGAAGTGAAAGCCATTTCCGTCAACCCCGTCGATACCAAGGTCCGCGAAGGTTTTAACGCTGATGTGCCGCGCGTACTGGGCTGGGACGCCGTTGGCGTGGTGAAGTCCGTGGGTGAAGCCGTCACCCTATTTTCACCCGGCGATGAAGTTTGGTACGCCGGAGCGCTCGGCCGCGCTGGCAGTAACAGTGAATTTCAGCTGGTTGATGAACGTATTACCGCGCTGAAGCCAAAAACACTGGATAATGCTTCTGCTGCGGCGCTGCCACTAACCGCTATCACCGCCTGGGAAATGCTGTTCGACCGTCTGGGCGTTGAGGAAAATGGCAATGAAGATGATGTGTTATTGATTGTTGGCGCGGCTGGCGGCGTCGGTTCTATTCTGACGCAACTGGCCAGTAAGCTGACCAAAATGATCGTCATCGGTACCGCATCACGTCCGCAGAGCCAGAAATGGGTACGTGAAGCGGGCGCTCATCATGTGATTGACCACAGCAAGCCGTTGACGGAAGAGCTGGCACGGATAGGCATTAAAGAGGTGACGCACGTTGCCAGCCTGAACAATACCGAGCAGCACTATTCGCAAATTATTGCCGCACTGGCGCCGCAGGGCAAACTGGCGCTGATTGACGATCCGCAAACTCTCGATGCACGCCCGCTGAAGGCCAAAAGCATTTCGCTGCACTGGGAGTTTATGTTTACCCGTTCGATGTTTACCACCCACGACATCATTGCGCAGCATCAGTTACTGACCCGTGTGGCGCAGCTTATCGACGACAGCACCCTCCGTACCACGCTGGGCGAACATTTTGGCGCGATTACCGCGGCAAATCTGCAAAAAGCCCACACACAAATTGAAACCGGTCGCTCGGTCGGCAAGATTGTGCTGGAGGGGTTTTAACATGTCTGATTCTGACGTGATTTCAATTATTGCGGTACTGAAAGCCAAACCGGGGAAAAACGACGCACTGAAACAGGCGCTACAAGCTCTGCTGCTGCCCACGCGCCGGGAGCCGGGCAATATTGAATATGCCCTGTTCCAGTTACGCGACACGCCGGATGTGTTCTACGTACGCGAATCCTGGCGCGGTCAGGCCGGTCTGGATGAGCATATCGCTCTGCCACATTTCCAGGCGTTCATTCTACAAATGAACGATCTGCTAGCCGAACCGCTACGGCTGGATTATCTGACGCCGATTGAGGCGTAATATTAATACCGTGCTCCTCTGATGTTCGGGGAGCACAACAAATATCAACATGAGAATTTACCTAACTCAATAATAACTTGGAAAATAAAATAGATATGATCATTATCCTCTAGAAAACCGTAGTATTAGTCACAAAATTAACATTGAAGATATATCGTTAATATTCATTATATTTCAAAATAATAATAACAATATAAAAATAAGTCAGTCAGAAACATCAACTGAATTTTTACCCCTTACTTCCAGTACACACCATAAAATAATATGAATGCAGAAATATAATTTTATAATAACAGGCATTGTTATTTTAATGCGGCGGGAAGAAACTAAGCTCACTAAGGAAATTCTTATAAGAATAACTTTAGTCTCCCCCTGAAATTAACCATGATGATGTCAATAATGGTTAATTAGCTGTAGCTCAAAAATGGATATCGCCCAGGCGATTATAGACTTTACTGCGGGTTAGATAACCCGCAAAAAGCAACAACAAGGAATGGATCATGTCTACACCCGCTAATTTTAATGGCCAACGCCCAGTGATTGATGTCAATGACGCAGTTATGTTGCTTATCGATCATCAAAGCGGCCTGTTCCAGACCGTTGGCGATATGCCAATGACTGAACTGCGTGCAAGAGCAACAGCGCTGGCAAAAATCGCCACCTTATGCAAAATGCCGGTGATTACCACCGCCTCTGTGCCGCAGGGGCCAAACGGTCCGCTTATCCCGGAAATTCATGAAAATGCCCCTCATGCACATTATGTCGCGCGCAAAGGTGAAATTAACGCCTGGGATAACAAAGAGTTTGTTGCTGCGGTAAAAGCGACAGGCCGTAAGACGCTGATTATTGCTGGTACCATCACCAGTGTATGCATGGCATTCCCGGCCATCAGCGCGGTAGCAGAAGGATTTAAAGTCTTTGCCGTCATCGATGCTTCCGGTACTTACAGCAAAATGGCACAGGAGATCACCATGGCCCGCGTCGTACAGGCTGGTGTCGTGCCGATGGATACTGCCGCGGTTGCGTCTGAACTGCAGAAAACCTGGAATCGGGAAGACGCAGCGGAATGGGCTGAAGTCTATACCAAAATCTTCCCGACTTATCAGTTACTGATTGAAAGCTATACCAAAGCCCAGGATGTTGTGAAAAATAACGAGCAGTTGGACTCTCAGCGCGCTTAACTTTTCCAATCTTTCACAAACGCCTGTTTAGTATAAGCAGGCGTTTTGTAATACGCAGCATCAGCCTCTGTCAGCCATTACGTCCGGCCATTACACCGCCATCCACATCCCAGATGGCGCCAGTTACCCATTGCGCTTTATCTGACAACAGGAACGCGACGGATTCAGCCACATCACACGGCGTACCGACCCGACCAATCGGATGGAAGCTGTCAAAGCTGCTCATCACACCTTGTACGTCTTCTTTCGGGATAAATCCTTCGTAGATAGGTGTATGCACGACTGCTGGCGAAACGGCATTGATGCGGATCCCATTCGCCCCCAGCTCGATGGCCAGATTTTTAGTTAATGCATGCAGTCCCGCTTTTGCCATTGAGTACGCTGAAGAAGGTGTTGCGCCAATTGCCTGTTGTGCCCACATCGAACCAATATTCACGATGGCACCCTGGATGTTAGCCGCCACCATATTACGCACGACATCGCGAGTGATAAAAAACGTCGCGCGGTTGAGGCTCATGTACAGTTCATAATCTTCAACTTCATGATCAGTGAAAGGTTTTGGGAAGAAAACCCCAGCTGCATTTACTAACAGGTTGATGTCTTTGTGCTCAGCATTCACCGTTGCCATCACCTGCTTAACGCCCGCTTCTGACATCAGATCCGCCACAATGACAGAGACGTCACCCAGCTCCGCCAATGCCTGACGGGCCCGTTCTGCTTTCTCGGCACGATTGCCAACCAGCACCACTCGACCACCACTCTGGAGGATCAGTTTTGCGGTTTCAAATCCGATACCACTGGTACCGCCCACCACTAACAGTTTTTTGCCGACAAATAATGTGTTCATCGTTAGCCTCGTTTCACGTATTCGTTAATGCGCTAACAATGCCACTCCCCTGAGGCGCTGACGAATGAGAAGAAATAGCGAACCGAGAAAGAAAATCTATCTCGATGGCATATACTGAAGATATTCACAAAACGGGAAATGATCTGATGCGATCGCTGAATCGGCTTAAATGGTTACACGCTTTTGAGGCCACTGCCCGCCACGGCAGTTTTACCGGCGCGGCACAGGAACTGGGGGTCACTCCGGCGGCCGTTGGGCAACTGGTTCGGGCGCTGGAAGACTGGGTTGGTCACCCGCTGCTGCATCGTACCCGTTCTGGCAAAGAGCGTCTCACGCTGGTCAGCGAAGCACAGGACGCGTTGCGCGAGATAACCCAGGGGCTGGATAGTCTGGAATCCGGGCTGAACAAGTTACGCGGTCGGCGGGCGCGCTCGGTGGTGATCATCACGGCCTCTCAGGTACTGGTGATGAACTGGCTGATGAGCCGCCTCAATCGTTTCTCACAAGCGCATGAAAACATAGAATTACGCTTGAACGTGACGGAAAAGCTGATGGATGTTGCTCATGGCGAAGCGGATCTGGGCGTGCGTTGCGGCAAAGGCGACTGGCCTGGGGTAAATAAAACCTGGCTGATGAATGAAGAAGCGGTTCTGGTCTGTAGCCCACGTATTGTGCCAGTAGATAAAATATCCTGTGGTGAATGGTTGGCCGCACAGAAACTTATCCATGATGACACTCCCCACCCCGGCGCCAATTTCCCGGGCTGGAATGATGTCCTGACCGCCACCCAGGCACCTGTCGTTCGCGACAGTGGATTGCACATCAACTCTACCTCTGCGGTGATTCTGGCGGCGCTTAGCGGTCAAGGTGTCGCCATTGTGCGCAGGGCATTGGTGCAGCAGCTACTGACAGACGGACAACTGGTTCAGCTTCATCCCAACACCCGCTGGCCTCTGGCGTGGTCTTACTACATTGTTACGCCACAGCACGCGGTAATGCGCCCGGAGGTAAAAGTCTTTAATGACTGGCTGATTGCGGATGTGCTGGCAGAAATCACAACCATCTCTGCTATGATGCCTGCACACAAATAAAACAAAACAACATGCCGAGGGAAAGATGAGTTCCACCAGAAGAGGGATGATGAACGTCCTGATTGCCGCCGTATTGTGGGGAAGTTCAGGCGTTTGCGCGCAATACATCATGGAGCAAAGCCAGATGTCGTCGCAGTTTCTGACCATGACGCGCCTGATTTTCGCCGGGCTCATTCTGCTGATGCTCTCTTTCGTTCACGGCGACAAAGTGTTCTCCATTATCAAAAACCGCAAAGACGCCATCAGCCTGCTGACTTTTTCCGTGGTTGGGGCGCTCACCGTACAGCTAACCTTTCTGCTGACTATTGAAAAATCCAACGCCGCCACCGCGACGGTGCTGCAATTTTTGTCACCGACCATAATCGTGGCGTGGTTTTCCGTGGTGCGCAAAGCACGACCGGGGATTTTAGTACTGACTGCGATCTTCACCTCGCTTATCGGCACCTTCTTGCTGGTCACCCACGGTAACCCGACGTCGCTGTCTATCTCACCTGCCGCGCTGTTCTGGGGAATTGCCTCGGCGTTTGCCGCCGCGTTCTACACCACCTACCCCTCAACGCTTATCGCGCGCTACGGCACGCTGCCGGTCGTCGGCTGGAGTATGTTGATCGGCGGCATGATCCTGCTGCCGTTTTATGCCGGACAAGGCACTAATTTCGTGGTGAATGGCAGTTTGATTCTGGCGTTTTTCTATCTGGTGGTCATCGGCACATCGCTGACGTTTAGCCTGTACCTGAAAGGCGCGCAGATGATTGGCGGACCGAAAGCGAGCATTTTAAGCTGCGCGGAACCGTTGAGCAGCGCGTTGCTGTCCCTTCTGCTGTTAGGTATTACCTTTACCCTGCCAGACTGGCTGGGCACGCTTTTGATCCTCTCTTCGGTAATACTTATCTCAATGGACTCACGTCGCCGCGCCAGAGCGGTTTAACGCCAACCGGCGCGGCAAAGGGTCATGATTACCAGCCCGGAACCGCGCCACCGTTAAAGATAGTTTCTGCCGCCTTCGCCACTTCTGGTGACTGATAAGATTGCAGGAATTCTTTCACATTCTCGGCATCTTTGTTGTCTTCTCGCGCCACAAGAATGTTCACGTACGGTGAGTTTTTGTCTTCAATAAATACGCTGTCATGTACCGGGGAAAGCCCGGTTTGCTGGATGTAGGTGGTACTGATAATCGCCACATCCACTTTCTGATCGTCCAATACGCGCGGCAACTGCGCGCCTTCCAGTTCCATAATTTTCAGATGCCGCGGATTATCAGTGATATCCAACGCTGTTGGCAGCAGGCCGGTATCCGCTTTCAACGTAATTAACTTCTCTTTTTGCAGCAGCAACAGCGCCCGACCCAGGTTGGTCGGGTCGTTAGGTATCGCAATCGTTGCACCGTCTTTTAGTTCAGCGACGGTTTTGATTTTCTTCGAATACCCTGCCATCGGGAACACAAAGGTATTGCCCACCGCAACCAGCTTATAGCCGTGTGCTTTATTATCTTGTTCGAGGAACGGACGATGCTGGAAGACGTTGGCATCCAGCTCACCATGATTGGTGGCATCATTGGGCAGCAGAGAGCCACTAAACCCCACCAGCTCCACCTCAAGGCCATATTTTTCTTTAGCGACTTTCTTCGCGACCTCCGCTACATCCTGCTCAGCACCGTTAATCACACCCACTTTGATATGCTTTGCATCACTGCTCTGTTGATCGCATCCTGCCAGCAATAATCCCGCCAGTAATACCGCCGCCCCGGCCCCGAAATAAGGTATCTTCAGCTTCACGTTTTATCCTTTTGCAATAACCGCCTGATGAGTAATGAAATGACTATAGCGGGAAGGCCGCTGCGGTTTAAAAAACGAAAAAGCATCAGCAAGAAGAAAAAAGCATAATGGAGCTAAGATAAATTAGTCAGAAGATACCGTCAGTTCATCAATTGAAAGCCCGGTAATAATTAGCACCAGTTCACGATCGATCCCCTTCTCAAGCATGGCATGGGCTATCCGCAACGCTTCGTCCTTTTTACCTTCTAGCAAACCCTTTTGCAGTCCCTCCTGCAGGCCACTGCGATGACCCGACTCACGTAAGCATTCTGCAATCGTCATTAATCTCTCCTTATGTTGGGGAACGCGCAGGGCAACCTGTCGAATAAACGCCTCAAAACGCGGTGCGCTACCAGCCTGCACCAGGTAATTAAATAGCGTTTCTACCTGACTGTCATTAGCGTGTCCCTTAATCAACAGGGCAACCAGTTTATCGATCAGCACCATCAAATCGCGCTCGCGTATATGCTTCTGGACAAGTTCCAGGAGCGCCACCCTCCGGTGCTGCATAATCTCATCATCAGAGACCACCGTGATATCGACCAGCGGGAAGGCCGCGCCATAAAGCTGCCGCGCGGTTTCTGGATCGTCAAATTCATCCAGCCAGCACAGTGAAAAAGGGTACGGGCTGGCAACACCATGATAAAAAAGTATCGGAACCACCAGCGGCAGTGTTTTGTGGCCGGCATCAAGGTGATTCTGCATCGCGGCAATGGCATAACGCATCATCCGAAATGCCATATGGGCATCCGGTGAACTCTGGTGTTCAATCAACGCGTAGATATAGCCTTTACCGGTTCTCGTTTTTAGCGACCACAGAATATCGGAATAACTGGCACGCAGGTCTTCCTCAATAAAACTCCCTGGCTCCAGCTTCAGTGTGTTCAGATCGCAAAGTTCACGTAATGGTGCAGGGAGATAGCTATCAAGAAAATCCCGTGCCGTTTCTGGGTGGCTTAAGAATTTTTTAAATACCGCATCATGCGGCGTAGAAGTTGTTGGTTTTTTCATGGCGGTCCGTCACCAGAAGAACAAGATGACGGAACCTTACTCGCCAGTCGCACACACAACATCTGGGAACTTTTCTATCTGCGAGGCGGCTTGGCGGATAAATACATGCTTTTGCAATGTATTCATTTTCAGGGAATAGCGTTCGCAAAAATGCCCGGCAGGCGCACTCACCTCCGGGCATTTTTTATGAGCCATCCAGCGATGGCGGCATCACACCAGGGCTTTGACTATCTCCATCAACCTGACAACATCTGCAGGCCGGGTTTTGCCGGTCTGTGAGTCGATAATCGAGCTGTAAACATGCGGCATGACGCGCGGGACTCCCGCCTCCAGACAGGATTGCAGGATAACGCCGAAGTTATCGAGATCGATACCGCCGGTCGGCTCAATCAATGTCATGCCGTTTCGTGCCGCTGTCGTCGCCAGTGCGTACAGCTCAGGCAGCGACTGCTCACCACCCATTGGGAAGAACTTCGCCGCATGGGCTCCTGAATCCAACATCATACGGACCGCTGCATCGCAGGAAACGCGGGCTGGCGTGCCCTGGCTGCTGCTGACCCCGGTCGAGATCAACACTTCCCCCGGCGTGCCCGTGGGACTGACTAACGCGTTGATATGGGTCTGTTCACCGCCCGTTGCCGCCAAGGCGCCTGCCGCAAACCCGCAACCGGTAAAGGTCTGGTTGACGTGTGCCGGATGGACCTGTGAGGCAATCATCGCCGCTTTGTAATACTGCGCCGGGTCACCGGCCCCCAACCCCACGGAAATTGATGGCACATCGGTCATCCAACGTTTTACTTCCAGAACCCCTTCCTCAACCGAGGAAAACTGCGCAGAAAGAATGCCGATCACCGCGTGGCCTTCGGCAGCATCATAGATTTCCCTCGCATTGGCGATATCCTTCGCCAGCACGTTAATAGCCACTTTATTACGATAAAAATTAATGTGCTGCATGTTCTGCAATCTCCTTTAATCGGGCCACGATCAGCGCCATTTCCCCTTCTGCGACCGTGCGCGGGTCAAGGCTAAAGACACCCTGATGAAGGTTGTAACGGCGAGCGTAGATCGCGATATCACCCTCTCGCAGTTGCGCTTCTACGGCGTAGGCATCCATTCCCAGCACCTGCGCATTCACCCGAATTCGAATCCGCCAGATGGCGCGTCCGGCCTCATCCTGCTCGATATCCGCATCCAGTCCGCGAATCTCTGAAATCGCCTGCGCCACGGGGCGGAGCGCTTCGGCAGTGACTACGGTTTGTCCCTGATGGTAGTTTTCCAGGGCATAAACCAACCCAACCATATTCTCTTTGCCGATTTTCATCGCCCGGGCAATGCCGTGGTGCTGCGCTTTACACGCGGCAATCCACTGTTTCTTCCCGGTGATAAATCCGGAGGTCGGCGCGTTAAAAGCTTTTGCCCCGCTGTAGACCACCATATCCGCTCCGCTTGCTACCCAGGCGTGCAAATCTTCCTCGGCGGCGGCATCGACAATCAGCGGCAGGTTGTGAACCTGCGCGACCTGCACAAAATCCGCGATGCTCAACATGCCTTTCTGCACGCAGTGGTGCGATTTCACGTACAGCAGCGCGGCGGTGCTATCGGTAATCGCGCTCTCCAGCTGCCAGCGGGCCGCCAGATTACTTGAGCCAACCTCCACCACCCGCCCGCCGCCCAAACGGATGGCGCTGGTGATGGGCGCACCGTAGTCAACGTTATGCCCGCGCAGCATGACCACTTCATTGGCCATTCCTGCGCTGTCCGGCATCAGCGTGACTCGCGCCTGGTCACCACGGGTAATGGCGGCGGCAACAGCGATAGCAATGCCCGCCGATGCACAGGAGGTGACGTAGCTGTCTTCGGCCCCGGTGTAGCGGGAAACCAGTTCTCCAGTTCTGTCCACCAGCCGATCAATTTCAACAAAGGCTGAAGCAGCCCGTGCGGTGGCCTGCATTACTTCCGGCGCTACGCTGGAAACACCCAGAATCGTCATCTTGCCGCAGGCGTTAATGACCTGTTTTAGCCCCAATTGTTGGTAGATATTCTGTGTCATGGCTTACAGCACTCCCAGCAGCGAACAGACCACGCTGAGCGCGACAATCGACAGTAAAATCGTTGTGTAACGCGGCCCTTTCTTCACCAGATAGAAATAGATGGCGAACACCGCCGCCAGCGGCAACAGACCGGGGGCAATAGAGTCGAGAATTTGCTGAACCACCACTTCAGAACCTTTCAGGGCACTGAGTTTTAATGGCGTGGTGATCTTGACGTAGCTTGCAGAAAGCGCGCCCATCATGATCAGGCCCAGCACGTTCGCGCCGTAGATAAGTTCCTTTATTCGCCCTCCCTGCAGCAGGCCAATTATCGAGTCACGCCCCAGCGTATAGCCTTTGTGAACCATGCCATAGCTGATTGCCAGCGTAATAGCAGGATAGAGAATTAACGGTACAATTCCGCCCATCGCGCTGCCATTCGCCGCAAACGGGATGAAAATCGCAATTAACAGCGGCATCACGGCGGCCCAGATGATGGAGTCCCCCATCCCGGCCAGTGGTCCCATCAACCCGGTTTTAATCCCGGTAATTGAGGCGTCGCTGATCGGCTCGCCGCGGGTTTTCTGTTCCTCCATCGCAATGGAGATCCCCTGAATCACCGCCCCGAACGTCTGCTCCGAGTTGAAGAAGTTCAAATGGCGTTTCAGCGCTTCAACCTGCTCCTCTTTTTGCGGGTAGAGTTTTTTGATGATCGGCGTCATTGAGGCGCAGAAAATAAGGCTTTGCAAACGCTCATAGGAGCTGGAAACTTCCGCGCCTAGCCAGTAGATAAACCAGGCTTTGGTGATGTCTGCTTTGGTCAGCGTGCCGCTTTCGCGCGCGCGCTCCACCAGTTCATGCTGCATTACGTCGCTGCTCATCATGCTGCTCCTTCATTTTTCGCCAGACCTTTAATCAGGAAGGCCACGCAGGTACCAAAGATTGCCATCGCCATGATGTCTACCTTCAGGTACAGCACCGCAAAGAAACCGCCGATAAACCATGGCAACAGGCTCTTTTTACCGATCACCATAATGGTGATGGCGAAGCCCAGCGCCGGCAGAATGCCGCCCATAATTTCAAAGGAGTGCGTCAGCCAGTGCGGCATCAGCTTAAGGAAGCTTTCCACAACGTCCTGACCAAAATAGTTGGCGGCAAAGACCACCGGGAAACGCAGTACCAGTCCGAGCAACGCCGGGTAGAGGAACGCACAGCGCATAATGCCCGCCATGTTTGCCGTTTCCGCATGCTTGTCGGCCATATGTACCCACGCCGCGTTTAACGTGCGGCGCAACTGGTCGAGGAACACGCCGATAACGCCAAACGGGATCGCCAGTGCGATAGCCAGGTTCGGGTCCATTCCGGCCTTCACGGCGATAGGAATTGAAATGCAGGCAGCCAGCGCCGGATCCGACGGGACGTTGCCGCCTGGCGTGGAGGTCACGCCGAGATAAACCAGCTGCATACCTGCACCGATGATCATCGCCGTTTCCATGTTGCCTAACAGCAGACCAACGAATACGGCAATCACCACTGGCTGTAGCAGCATGGCGGAGAAGGTGTAGCCAAGGCGTAATCGGGCAAACCAGTAATACAACCCCATCAGGCTTGCGAAGACTAAAGTATCCATAATTAAGTACCCTGTTATCAAAGAATTAGAATTTTTTCAGGATATCGTCCAGCGACTGCGGCTTATCTTCCGGGATAGTCTGGAAGAACACCTGAATCCCACGATTTTTCAGGTCGCTCAGGATGCCGACGTCTTTTTCATCCAGCGTAATGTTCTGGAATACTGCTTTGCGGTTTGGCCCACCGCCCAGCCCACCGACCTGAATGGTGGTGACATCAAATCCCAACTGAACCGCTTCCTGAACCGCAGCCAGAGAGGGGAAAAGCACCAGCACTTTGCCGTCACCAAGCTGGTTTTCTTTCCAGGCAGCCGCAAAACTTTGGTTACCGAAACAATCCACTTTGATGTTCGGCGGCGCGGCCATCAGGTAGATGTTTTTCATAAACGGATCGGCATCCAGTTCATCGCTGACCACCGCAATCCGGTTTGCCTGAGATTGCCCAACCCATTTGGTCACCACTTGTCCATGAATCAGACGGCTATCAATACGACATAAGACGATGTTTGCCATGATGTTTATTCCTTATTGTGATTGTTGTAATTGACGTACGTGGGCAACAACGTCCATGCAGCTGCTACGCCCGGCCTCGACCAGATCGGCCACGCAGGTGGTCAATTGGCCATGCTCGCGTTTGTCGAGCGCCTCCAGTAACAAAGAGGCGTTGAGCCCGGAAATCACTGCCACCGGGTAATCGGCACTCAGCCGTGCCGCCACGTTAGACGTGGTGCCGCCAATAAAATCGGTCAGGATCAGTGAGCCTTCCGGCATAGCTTTCACTACGGCTTCGACGCGCTGATAAAATTCGCCGAGCGTATCAACGGGCATCAGCGCAATTTCCGTCACGCCTTTGATTTCACCCATCACCATGCGCAGGCTGTTGCAAAGCTGTTGCCCCCAGCCGCCATGGGTCAGCAGCAGGATCTGGGGCAAGGATTCAGTGGTAGTCAAAATGGCCTCCTGGCTCGATTACATAGACATAGGTAAACAGAGCAAAGGCTGTGCCAGAATTTGTGTCACGCGGGGGAGTTGTGGGTGCTGGCGGGGCGCAAAGCCCCGCAAGTCTTGGGATTAGCTATACAGCAATTCGTAGATATAAAAATATTCCGCGTCCGATAAGCGAATGGCATAGGCCTCTTCAATCGGCAGGAAAGCAGATTTAATGACACTAAAGGCGCGAATATCCAGATCCGGCTTGTTCTCCAGCGCCATCTGTAACGGTTTGCGGTTAATCACGATACGCTCGACCATACAGCAGCAGTGGATCAGGAAGCGCAGTGTCACCTGACGGCTCGGTTTGAGCGAAAGCGCGGTGGTCAGATGATTCAACACGCCTTCCATCTCTTTCAAAATACGCTGCGGGTTGAGCACCGAAATATGGTTAATGATGCTCTCCATGGTCAACGCGCTGATAAAGCGCATCGCGCTGCGCTCCATTTCCAGTCGGCGCTCGCTGCTGGAGAGATCCGGCGTCAGCAAGCTGAGCACCAGCTCGGGGCCTTGCTCAGAGAACAACTCCTCGAGCGAGATAAACGGAATATCCGGCAGTCCCGGCTGGAAAGTACCCACTATGCCAGCCAGACGCTCAGTGGCGTTAATCGCTTGCTGAACACGATCCAGGCTGCGAACTTCGTTGTAATCGAGGATCACCATCCGTGTGTCCTGCGACATCAGTTCGCCGAAGCTCTCTTCCAGCACCTTTTTGATTTTTTCTGCCGTTCCCATCCCGGTGATGCAAGAGATAACCAGCACTTTACCGCTGTTTTCCTGCTGCGGCGTACAGAGCTGACAGGGTATATTTTTGCTCTGCATCAATGCCGCCAGCTGCGGCAAATCACTGGTTTCGTAGCTTAAATCCAGCCCAATCTCCAGCAGGCTGGTGAGCGTGATATTGGGCATCAGCAGAACGTCTATCTGAAATAATTTGCTGATCGTGCTGCCAAAATGGACCAGCGAGCCAATATCCACCATCAGGATCAATCGGCGATATTGCCGGGTCTGGATCATCTGCGTCAGGGCTTCCAGCGTGTCATGCACCGACTGCTCGAAAGGCATATCGATAGCGCTGAACACCTCGCGCTCCAGCACGCGATTCACGTACTGCGCCTGGCTTGTGGCGGTCGTCGCACCGTGGGCAATCAAAATCACCCCGCAGTCAGGACTGGCGTCAATCCGTTGGCGGTAATGACGGCACTCTTTGAGGAACAGGCACAGCCAGACCACCTCTGTCGCCGGACACTGAATATGCAGCAGTTCATTGATTTTTCGGCATAACAGCGTGGCGTTTTCGTATTCATCTTTGCAGCGATCAAGTATCAGGCTGGAAGAATAAAGTTGCGGAATAAGGCCGCGCTGCACGTAGCCAATCAGCGCCAGAAAGTGTTTGCGCAGCGGGTTAACCAGATTTTCCGGCAGCGTGAAGCCAAGCACCTGCTCAACGCAGCCGATCAGCAGCGTGACCCGCTCTTCAATCTGATCGCCATAGCGCGGGGGATGCGCCACACTGTCGCGGCTATAGAGACCATATTCAAAAATCGAGCTGAGTTTGTTTTTGAGGATTGCCAGCGTTTCGGCTGGCGGTACGTTGCTGTTACGCAGGTTGATGTATTCCCGGGTCAGGAAGCTGTAAAAGAGATCGCTCTCTTCAATTTCAGCTCCGGTGGCCAGCGAATTTTTCAGTGCGGGCAGCGTGCGGGCATCAATGCTCAGGTGCTCTTTGCCTTCGAACAGCGCTCCAACCAACAGACGTTGTTCCGGCGTGGCGTTAAAGGGGATCTCGGTCAGACGTTTATCCAGCTGTAGCGTATCGCTGTGCTCCGTCATCCCCGAGGCCCAGGCCTGGGCGCAGAGAAACTGAATGTCGCTCTTGAGCTGACCAATATTGCCTTCCAGCGGCTTGTTCAGCAGCCAGAGCAGCAGGGTACGGTCGATGCTTATCGTACGCTCGATTTTGCGGCTCTCACGCTGTAAGAAACCAACGATCAGCTCAACCTGCTCTTCCACCGAACGCTGGCGAATGCCGGGGAGATCGATACATACCTGAATACGTCGCTGGAAAGTGCGCAGCAACGCCGAACTTACCGGTTCGGTGGTCGCACATATCAGGCGAACCGAGATTGAACGCGCCACGGCGCTTGAACCCAGCGGCCGGTATTCGCCTTTGTCGAGAATAGAGAACAGCTTTTCCTGACCTTCATACGGCAGACGATGCACTTCATCGAGCAGGAGATAGCCGCCATCAGCCTGTTCGACCAGACCGGGTTTATTCTCGTTTGCACCGGTAAACGCTCCCTGTCGATGACCAAACAGGTGCGATGAGAGCAGTTCCGGGTTATGCGCGTATTCCGCGCAGTTGAAATAGACCAGCGGTGGAGGCGTTCCCGCTGCACGTTCGCAGGCGAAACGGTGCATCAGTTCGGCAAAAAAGGTTTTACCCACGCCGGAGGGACCGGTCAGCAGAACATGTAGCCCGTGGGGATACAACACCGCCGCGCGGCCTTTTTCCACCGCATCGCGCAGGCTGCGATCGTAACCAATCAGGCTGGAAAAGGGATCGTCTGTCGCCTGGTTTTCCTGAACAGGCAACAGGTCGGCAACGGTTTGCACTTCACGCTCGGACTCATCCAGTTTGCGCCCCAGCAGCGTTTCAATCGCCTGACGATGCAGAAAGAATACCGGGCGCCCGCGGCTTTTAATCGCCAGGCCGTCGTTCCAGAGCTGATTGAGATCTTTACTGACTGAGTTGCGCGCCAGCCCGAGGTTAAAGCCGATGGCCTCCGCTGTGAACGCCGTTTCCTGCGCCAGATGGGCAAGATTCAGGCCTCGCGTCAGCCGTTCCAGCTCTCCCAGTATTATCTCAATCCGTCTCATCTCTTTACCGCTTAAGAAATAAATGATTGTTCAGAACATACACTATTCTGCTGCGCAAGAAAGTGAGGCGGCATCCAGACCTTCCGGTCATCAAAACGTTTTCGACAAATAATGGCGCGCGGAACCGGTTTCCGGGAAGTTATCGAGGGTCATTTGCAGCTGATAGCCGTTTTTCTGATAAAACGGCAGCGCCTGGAAACTCATGGTATCCACCAGCGCATGCAGGCATCCTCTCTCACGCGCCGTCTGTTCTGCGGCCTGCATCAATTTTGTGCCGTAACCGCCTTTGCGCAGCGAGTCATGCATCCACAGAAAATCAATGCACAGCCATTCGCCTTTGATTTTGCCGATCAGCCCACCCAGAATGTCATTGCGCTCATCGCGCCAGTACACCGCCAGGTCGCCAAAATTGGTGGTTCTAAGAAACTGCCGGTTGTAAGCGCGCAATCCGGCAAGTAGGGCATTTTGATCGTCTTCGGTAATCGTATCTGTAATCTGTATTTGCATCCTATCCTCCTGAAATAACTACAACTTCTGGCTGATTTATTTTTAGACATTAACACAGGGTGATGAGTGAGTCGTATGCCGTCTACACTTACTCTTGAGATGATGCGCATAGACAACAAGGATTATTATCATGAAACGAGTCATTTTTCCGATTATTGCCGTCCTTTTCACGCTACCCGGTCTGGCGCAAGCCGACTCGGCTTATGGCAGTCTGCAGGCTGTACACGAAAAGAATACCGTTATGAAGGATTTACGTAAGATTTGCACCCCGCAAGGGTCGCCATCTGATGAGGTGTGGGAAAAAACGATTATGGCTGATACGCGTAATCAGCAGCACATCCGCGAAGCCATTCTGGCAATTCAAAGAAACAATCAGAACAACTACTGGGAAGCGCTTGGCAAAGTTGAATGCCCGGATTTATAGGCATTTGGTTGAGAAATGAGTACTGTAACCGGTTTCTGTATCGCAAAAACACGTATTGTTTCCAGAACGTATAAATAGTAATGGAGCAACAACAATGCGATACCGTTTTCCAGAAAACTTCTGGTGGGGCAGTGCCTGCTCGGCCCTGCAAACCGAAGGGGATAGCCTGAACGGCGGCAAAAGCCAGACCACGTGGGACGTGTGGTTCGATCGTCAGCCAGGTCGTTTCCATCAGGGCGTTGGCCCGGCAAACACCTCAACCTTTTATCAGCACTGGAAACAGGACATTGCACTGCTCAAACAACTGAAGCACAACAGCTTCCGTACGTCTCTGAGCTGGTCGCGCCTGATCCCGGACGGTACCGGCGAGGTTAATCCTGAAGCCGTCGAGTTCTATAACAACGTCATCGACGAGCTGCTGGCACAAGGCATTACGCCATTTATCACCCTGTTCCACTTCGACATGCCGATGGTGATGCAGGAGAAAGGCGGCTGGGAAAACCGTGAAGTGGTCGAGGCGTTTGGCCGCTATGCACAAACGTGTTTTACATTGTTCGGCAACCGGGTTAAGCACTGGTTTACCTTTAACGAGCCAATTGTCCCGGTTGAAGGCGGCTATCTGTATGACTTCCATTACCCTAATGTGGTGGATTTCAAACGTGCAGCTACCGTGGCGTATCACACCATACTGGCGCATTCGACGGCGGTTCGGGCATATCGTGCCGCAAACCATGACGGTGAAATCGGCGTGGTACTGAATTTAACGCCTTCCTACCCGCGCTCACAAAATCCGGCGGATGTGAAAGCCGCACACTATGCGGATCTGCTGTTTAACCGCAGTTTCCTTGACCCGGTGCTGAAGGGTGAATATCCGGCGGATCTGGTTGAACTGCTGAAAGGGTACGATCAATTACCGGCATGCCAGCCAGGCGACAGCCAGTTAATCGCCGAGGGAAAAATCGACCTGCTCGGCATCAACTACTATCAGCCGCGTCGCGTGAAATGCCGCGATAGCGCCGTCAACCCGGATGCACCGTTTATGCCGGAGTGGCTGTTTGATTATTACGAAATGCCGGGGCGGAAAATGAACCCCTACCGTGGCTGGGAAATTTATGAGCCGGGTATTTACGATATTATTACCAATCTGCGTGATAATTATGGCAACCCGCGCTGTTTTATTTCTGAAAACGGTATGGGTGTCGAGAATGAGCAGCGTTTTATTCAGCAAGAGCAAATCAACGACAGCTACCGTATTGAATTTGTTTCTGAGCATCTTAAATGGCTACATAAAGGCATTAGCGAAGGCTGTAATTGTCTTGGCTACCATATGTGGACCTTTATTGATAACTGGTCATGGCTCAACGGATATAAAAACCGCTACGGTTTTGTTCAGTTAGATTTAGCAACGCAAAAACGCACGGTGAAAAAGAGCGGCGAATGGTTTGCCCGTACCGCCGAAAACAATGGTTTTAATTAAAACCAACCAGGATGCCGGATAGCGATCCGGCATACCGTACTTTAGTTTATTGCATATCTTTTATGCGTACTTTTGCGGCCACCAGAAGCGCCGTCAGCAGCATCAGGCTGCCGGAAATCATCAGGGGCGACAGCAGTCCTAGGGTATCGAGCGCATAGCCTCCCACCGCAGCCCCGCAGGTATTGGCAAGTTGGATCACGGCGACCTGGACGGATCCGGCTTTTTCTGCCTGATCGGCAAGCGAACGGGTGATCCACGTCGACCAGCCCACCGGTACCAGCGCAAACAACAGTCCCCAGATAATCGCAATACCCGCCGCCACCACTTTGTCGCTGCCCCACAGGATCAGGACCAGCGCACTGAGCGCCAGCACCAGTGGCGCACCGGCTAACGCCAGTTTGACCGAACGCTTCAGAATCATCGACGAGAACGACGTACCAACAAAACTGGCAATGCCGAAGCTCAGCAGCACCAGCGTCAAGCCATCAACGTCAAAGCCCGCCAGATTCATATAGATCGGGCGAATATAGGTAAAGAAGGCGAACTGCCCGGCAAAGGACATGAAGATGGCAATCATCCCGGCCATCACCCCTGGACGCTGCAACAGGCTGAACATGTTTTGTTTCTGATGCGAAGGTTCACCAGGCAGCGAAGGCAACGCTCTCACCACCCAAATCGTGCACAGCACGCCCATTACCGCCGCCGCATTAAACACGTTACGCCAGCCGATAATACCGCCCAAAAAGCTCCCCAGCGGCGCGGCAATTACCAGCGCAATAGAGACCGCGCCAAAAATAACCGACAGCGCTTTCGGCACCGTACGTGCAGGAACCAGACGCATGGTCAGCGACGCCGACATCGCCCAGAAGCCGCCAAGCGCCAGACCGAGGCAGGCGCGGCCAACGAGCAGCAGCGAAAAAGAATTGGCAAAGGAAACCAGCAGACAGGAAAGCGTCAGTAGCACCGAAAACAGGATCACCACATAGCGACGATCGGTCGCCTGAATAATTTGCGTCACAAACAGGCTGGCGAACATGGCGACAAATGCCGTCACGGTCACCGATTGTCCGGCCACGCCTTCAGAAATCCCCAAATCCTGCGCCATCGGCGTTAACAGGCTAACGGGGAGAAATTCAACGGTTATCAGGCAGGCAACGCAGAACGCCACGGCAAATACCGCCGACCAGTTAGGTCGGGAATTTGCCTCAGCGCGGGATTTTTGTTCAACAGCTTCACTCATTTTGCTACCTGCGTGGGGTTATTGTAGAAAAGTTACGCAGTGTAACATTAAATTTGTGACGTAATTAACGTTTCAGCAACTGTTTATAGCCGGATGGCGACGTCGTCTTATCCGGCCTACGATGGGACACTGCGTTAGGCCTGATAAGCGTTGCGCCATCAAGAGGACTATCAGTGCAGCCAGTGCACACCATCTTCAGGCTGGAAAAAGGCGTTATAGCGCATCTGGAACGCATTAAGCTCCTGCATATCCGGCTCCATCTCGCGTAGAAAACCGAGCGCCAAACGCACCTGCGCGTCGGTAATCGGTGCAGCCAGCCGGGCCTTTTGCAGCCAGCGGTGCCATTGCAACAGGTTCTGCTCACTGCCGTCGACAATAACGATTTGCCAGATCAACAGCACCTGGGCAGCATTTTGTAGATGCGATTCATCAGGACGGTGGAGGTACTGTAAAAAAGCCTCACCCTGTACTTTTCCCATCTGATCGATCATCGATTCTACCGGCACGACATCAATGTTCAGTCGCTCGCTCAGACGGCGAATTGCCCGCCGCGACCCGGATGTTAGCACCCGAAATCCCACCACAAAAACAACCACCAGCGTGGCCAGCATTATCCAAATCATGCGAACATCCATTACCAGACAGGACGCCCATCATAGCGGCAAATTCACCTCTGTCGACGACTGAACGTGTTAACGCTGTTCAGGACGGGTTACGAGGAATAAAAAAGCCCGCCATTAAGGCGGGCAAAAGTTACCAATGCACACTTAACTTAAGCTACTTTCAATTGTTGAATCTTTTTCTCGCGGCGAATTTTACGTTCTTCAAACACAGCCACGATGGCCATCAGACAGATACAACCGATGGCGGCAGCATCCAGCGCGGCGAAAGTGCCCGCCCAGCCGGTCAGCCCGAAAATCGGCGTGCCGTCGGCAATCATCCCCAGACCTAACTTGGCGAAGCTGTCACCAATCAGATAGGCGAAGGTGCCTTTAATCCCATCGGCTGCGCCGATCGCTTTTTTCGGCACAAATCCGACTGCTGCTACACCGATTAACAGCTGCGGACCAAACACCAGGAAGCCCAGCGCAAACAGCGAAGCCAGATAGATGTACTGGTTGCTGGCGTGCTGATAAACGCCCAGAGTGGCGATAATCAACGCCAGCGCCACGCAGGCCACCAGCGCACGACGACCGTTAGCCAGGTCAGAGAGCCAACCCCACATCAGCGTGCCAACCAGCGCGCCCACTTCAAACAGGGTAAAGCCCTGAATTGCCACTTCTTTGGAAAGCTTCAGTTCCTGGAAAGCGTAGACGGTGGACCACTGGTCGATACCGATACGCACCACGTACAGGAAGATGTTCGAGAAACATAACAGCCAGATCACTTTGTTTTTCAGCACGTACTCAACAAAGATCTGCCATTTGGTCATCTCGTTTTCTTCGGTTTCTTTGTCTTCTTCACTGATCTCCTCACCGAATAGCTCTTCGGCTTTACCGAGGCCATAAGATTCCGGGGAGTCACTGCCGTAGCGCAGGCCGATAAAGCCGACAATCAGGGCGATAATCGACGGGAAGATAAACATACCGATGACGTGACCGTCGAACAGATAGTTAGCGCCAAACAGCGCCACGCCCGCCGCACCCGCACCGCCGAGGTTGTGGGAGATATTCCACATGCCGAGGTAAGAACCCCGCTTGCGACGCGGCGTCCATTTGGTAATGGTGGAATAGCTACATGAGCCGCCGGTACTCTGGAAGAAACCGCTCAGAGCGTAGAAAGCGATCATCAAAAACAGGCTGGTTGAACCCGCGCCCATGCTGGCGCTGAAGCCGAGCATACAGATGGCGGAAAGGATCAGCATAAACGGCAGGAACTGCTTGGTGTTTTTGCCATCCGCGTAGTAGGAAACCAGCGTTTTACCCACGCCGTAGGTGATGGAGAAGCCCAGGCCAATCATCCCCAGCTGCGTCATGCTCAGCCCGTAGGTGGAGATCATGTCGTTCTGCGCGATGTTGAAGTTTTTGCGGATCAGGTACATGGTCAGGTAGCCGATAAAGACTACCAGATAGGACTGCATGAACGGTTTGAACCACATTTTGCGCCGCACATCGAGCGGCAGATCCAGGGTCGGCTTGCGCACCTGGTTGAGAAAGGCCAGCATTTGACACTCCCGAGCTAATTTTTATACCTGCGAATGGCAGGCATTGTAAAAATCAGCCGGGAGACGCGCCTGAGACAGCGTCCAGGTGAAACCGGGAAAATTTCTTAGTTTTGCCCCACTCAGGGCAAAAAGGTGAGGTACATCACGCTTCGTTGAGATCGCGCGGGGCCTGGGCGTTTAAAAATGGCAGCAGCAACAACGCGGAAATCCCCGCCGCAATAGCGATCACCACAAAGAATCCGGTCCAGTGCCAGACCTCCATCACCTTCGCCAGCGGCCAGCCGGAGAGCGATGCACCCAGATAGGCAAACAGCCCAACAAAACCGGTTGCCGCGCCCGCCGCATCTTTATGCGAACATTCCGCCGCCGCCATGCCGATCAGCATCTGTGGGCCGAAGACGAAGAATCCAGTGGTGAAAAAGCACGCTGCCTGCATCACGTAGCTGGCGAACGGCATCAGCCACAGCGAGCCAACTGAGAGCAAAATTCCGGCGGCAAAAATCAGGTTCATTGGACCGCGGTTACCGTTAAACAGCTTGTCTGAACCCCAACCCGCCACCAGCGCGCCAACAAATCCGCCCAGCTCAAACATTGTCACGGCGGTATTGGCGGTCACCAGATCCACGCCGAGCGTCTCCGACATGTACAGATTGCCCCAGTCGTTAATCGCGGCACGGACCACGTACACCAGCACATAACACAGTGACAGCAGCCAGATATAAGGATTCAGCAGCACATAGCGGGTGAGGATCTCTTTGCGGCTCAGCCCAGCACCTTCCTGCTGTTGGGCAATTTCCAGTTCGTCATGCCGCCAGTCGCCAATCGGCGGCAGACCAATCGCCTGCGGCCTGTCTCGCAGCCGCCAGCAGAGAAAAATCCCCACCACAATCGCCAGCAGCCCAGCGATCATCATCCCGGCGCGCCAGCCGTAGTGCAGCGCTGTTGCCGCCATCACGATAGGGATCAGCGCCCCGCCGACGTTGTGCGCGGTGTTCCATAGCGCCCACCAGCCGCCGCGCTCGGTACGCGAATACCACGCGGTCAATAAACGCGTGCAGACCGGCGATCCCCAGCCCTGGAAAAAGGCGTTCAGCGCCCACAGCACCGCAAAGGCCCATAGCGAGGTGGAAAATCCAAACAGAATGTTTACCACGCCGGTGGCGATCAGTCCGATGCCCATAAAATAGCGAGCGTTGGATCGGTCGCTGACGATACCGGAAACAAACTTCGACAGGCCGTAGGTAATGTAAAACAGCGTCGCCAGCAGCCCAATGTCGCTGCGGGTCAGCACGCCGCTGGTCAGAATATCCGGCACCGCAGCGTTGAAGCTTTTGCGTGTGAAATAGAACAGCGCGTAGCCGAGCCAGATGGTGGTCAGGATATGCCGCCGCCAGTAGCGGTAGCGGGCATCCACTTCGCGCTTATCAGTAATGAGCGGCGCACTGGCCGGAGCTTTTAAAAACGAAAACATGACCGCGCCTTACACATATCGCTGGGGTAACGACACGTTGACCCGCGTGCCGTGCGTACAGGAAATCGAGAGCGACCCACCGAGGGCGCTAATCCGTTCACGCATCCCCGTAAGGCCAAATCCCTGCTGATTCGACCCCGGCGGCAGGCCGCTGCCGTCGTCCTCAATCACCAGCATTAGCCGTTCATCATGTTGCCAGCCCTGAAGCGTCACCGCGCTGGCGTTGGCGTGCTTAACGATGTTGTTCAGCCCTTCCTGACAGACGCGAAACAGCGTCACCCGCTGGCTTTCGCTAAGTGCAGATTCATCAATTCGCCAGTCGAGATGGCTGACGATGCCACGGCTTTCCAGCTCCATTTCGCGCATCAGTGAGCGGATGGCCTGCTCCAGCGTGAGATCGTCCAGTTGACGTGGTCGCAGTCGGCCTAACAAGCGACGCACCGAATCGTACACGCCGAGAGAAAGTTGTTCGATGTGCGCCCCGCTGCGCTTCACCCCTGCGTTTTCCGGCGCCAGCCGCTGGACAATGCCCGCCTGGGTGCGAATGGCGGTGATGGTCTGGCCGATATCATCGTGCAGTTCGCGCGCCACATCACGGCGCACGCTCTCCTCGGTCTCCAGCAGGCGTTCCGCCAGACGATGGTTGCGTGCTAATTCATTTTGCAGCGACTGGTTAAGTTCGCGCAGACGCTGAATACCCGCGCCGAGCAGCAGCCCGGTCAGGCTTTGCACCAGCAGCGAGAGCAACAGATCGACGGGATGATCGTGCCAGGTCTGGCTGGCAATCAGCGCGATGGCGTTCATCAGCGTCGCAATCAGTGCCCCCTGCCAGCCGTAGTGCCAGGCCAGCGCAATGATCGGCAACGCGAGGCAAAACGGCGTGAAGCGCGAAAGCTCGGCGGGTAACCCGAGCTGTAGCCACAGGCTGACGCTAAACAGCAGCAGGTACCAGACCAGATGCCGCCCGCGCCAGTTCACCGGCTGCGACACCACCGCCGGGCCCAGCGGCAGCCAGGTCGTGCTGGTCAGATAGTGCCAGAACACCAGGCAGATCGGCGCCAGCGTTAATCCGCCGGTGAGCGTCAGCAGCAGCGCGTTCCACGCCTGTTCGCCTTGCCCAAGCCAGGGCAGCGATTGCAGCAATGCCGCCGCCGTAAGCGCCGCGCCCTGCAACAGCAGCGTGCGCCAGTCGCGCTGATGGCGGTATCGCGAAATCAACATCACCGGAAGTAACGTGAGGAAGCTGCCGATCATCAAAAGTGGTAAATGGGCCAGCGCCACTTCCTGCGCCAGCCAGAAAAGAAGCAGCCATTCCGCACCCAGCAGCACCGGCCAGTAGCCGCGCGGACATTGCAGCATCAACCCCAAACGCAGACCAAACGGAAACAGCAGTACCGCCAGCTCCGGACGCTCAACCAGATGCAGGCTGATGCTCCACAGGCAAAACCACGCGGCAGAGAAGATAAAGAAGCAGGCAACAACGGTGATTAACCGGGAACAGAGCGTGTTCATTGCCAGCCGTCAAACATCCGGCGGGCCAGTTCGACGTCGTTGCTGACCCCCAGCTTTTCCATCAGGTTGGCGCGATGCACGTGCACCGTTTTCGGCGACAGACCCAGTTCAGCGGCAATCTCTTTGACCGCCATACCTTGCGCCAGTTTTTCCGCCACCTGACGTTCGCGTTTGGTGAGCGGATCCTGACGACCGGCCGCCAGTTTGACGGCGATGTCCGGCGTCAGGTAACAGCCGCCGGTCGCCACGGTATGCACCGCCGCGATCAGCTCATCCGGGCTACAACGTTTAGAAAGGAAACCACGCGCGCCCGCGTTGAGCGCCTGCTCCACCAGTGCCGGGCTGTCGTGGACAGAGAGCATGATAATCGCCATTCCTTTTGGCAACTGGCTTAACAGTTCAAGACCGGAGATATCAGGCATAGAGATGTCGCAGATACACACCTGCACGCCGCGTCCCGGTAATCCCGCCAGCGCCTCACTGCCTGAGCCAAACTCAGCGACCACCTGCAAATCAGGTTCCAGCCCCAGCAGTTGGGCAAAGCCGGAGCGGACGATGAGGTGGTCGTCAATAAGGGCAACGGTAATCATGGGTTCATCCTGGCGCTAAGGCATGCCTGATGGCGCTACGCTTATCAGGCCTACGGGCGGGTGCCGTTGTAGGCCGGATAAGGCATTAATGCCGCCACCCAGCAAAAGCGCTTACCTTAACGATAAGTGCTTTGGTGTTCAAGCCTTGAGCGATCAGGCTATGCCAGTTGTGACTGTAAATGTCCGGGTGTGCTGCGGTTCTATTTCAATCAAGGTGCCATTGCGTTGTGCTGCCAGGAATCCTTCAGGTCGACAGGTTGCAGGCAAGGCGAATGCCGCAACCTGCTGATCGCCGTTGTAGAGGATCCAACGCGTCACATAATTCAGCTCCGTGCTGGAGAAACGCGTAACGAATGTGGTGCCATCAGGCGCGATCATGCTAAATTCTGGCTTATCGGTGTACCTGTCCAATTGGTCAGCAAAGAAGACAATTTCCGGATCGTAAAAATGGGGTTCATTGAGCCGCGCCAGAGAAGCCTCGCCCTGTACAATCCGCTGATTAAACGCCAGCCACTGCTCAGTCGGTTTAACATGCGCGGGTATCGACTCACGCAGCTTCATGGCCTCATCCGGAATATTCTGGCTGAAGGTGGCTTCCGGTACGTAGGCATAGTTCATATGGCACATGTACTGCAACGGCATTGCCACTGAGGCAAGGTTGGTAACCGCCATCTGAATATCAAACAGCGCACTCGCTTTGTGCATTACCACCGCAGGATGTGCCTGATAATGATGACCGAACCCCATCACATACTCATAGCGTCCGCCCACGCGCAAATTCTCACCCTCCAGCTCCAGCCAGGCTTCATCCATCGCGGCACAAGCCATTTCACCGTGCAAAGGATGTGAATCCTCTGGTGATGGGCAGCCATTTGCCAACAGACCTGAGTGGAAGGCAAAACAGCCGTAGGTCGCCACCACTTCCGCCGCCGGTTTCGGCTGACTGAACATGTTACGCATGGTCAGGTCATGGCCATCAAACTGAGCATCCCAGATCATCTGCCCCATCCAGGGCAGAATAACCAGATGTCCACGACTGTTTTCTACCTTCAGCCCTTCCACTCCACTGGCGTAACGAAATGCGGTAACCGTGAAGTCGCTATTCTTCAGTAAGATTCGCGGATGCTCTGCAAAGAGTTCCCGCCACAGCGTTATACGTGTTGTCATGCTCACTCTCCTCAGGAAACTGTCGCTTCAGCCAGGTTGTTGCGCACTTTGCTTTCACGCCAGAAGTAGATACCGACGTACACGAAGCACAGCATGGAGACCAGGAACGAAAGTTGCAATGAATGGAACATATCGGCCACATAGCCCTGAATCGCCGGAACCACCGCCGCACCGACAATCGCCATGACAATGACGGCACCTGCCATTTCGGTATGCTCGTTATCCACGGTATCAAGCGTACCCGCATAGATTGTCGCCCAGCAGGGTCCAAACAGGACACTCACCAGCACTGCGACATACACAGCGCTGAAGCTTGGCGCCAGTGCAACATAGACGAGGAACAGCGCACCAATAATGGAATAGAGAATCAGCACTTTTTCCGGATTGAAGCGCGTCATCAAAATGTTGGCGATAAACTTGCCGATAAAGAAGCAGGCGAAGCTATAGACCATGAAGGTTGAGGCGTCGCGCTCGTTGATATCACCTAATTCCAGTGCCAGACGGATGGTGAATGACCACACCGCGACCTGCATCCCCACATAAAGAAATTGCGCCACAATTCCACGACGGAAACGGGCATTGCTGGCCAGATAACGCAGTGTATCCATCGCTGACGGGCGTTTATGACTCGTGGTTTGCGCGACTTTACATGTAGGGAAGCGAGTCAGGAGGAATAACACCATCACCACAACCAGTACCATAATCATGTACTTGTATGGCTCAAGGGTATTTTCCAGCATCAACACTTTAAAGTTATGGATCTGCTCAGCGTTCATCCCGGCCATCTGTTTTTCCAGGCTTTCGCCCTCAGAGAAGACCAGATATTTACCTAGCAGAATGCCAGCAGCCGCACCAATAGGATAAAAAGTCTGACTGATGTTCAGGCGTAAAGTGGCATACGCTTTTGGGCCGATCATTGAGCTGTAGGTGTTGGCTGCTGTTTCCAGGAAGCTCAGACCAATCGCAATCGCGAAAATCGCCGCAAGGAACATGGTGTAGGTGGCCATGTGCGATGCCGGGAAGAAGAGCGTACACCCAACGATATAAAGGGTCAGCCCCATTAAGATGGCGACTTTATAACTGGTCTTTTTAATCACCAGAGATGCTGGAATCGCAATTAAAAAATAACCGCCATAAAAGGCACTCTGAACTAATGCCGAGGCAAAGTTGCTGAGTGAAAATACGCTTTTGAATTGCGTAATCAGAATATCATTTAATGCGGCTGCGCATCCCCATAACGGGAATAAACAGGATAACAAAATAAACTGGAACAGAGGGGTCTTATTCAAATAGCCGTCAGGCATCTGAATGATGTTTTTATCGTTCATAGTGCTACCTTTTACAGTGCAGGAGTATTATTCGTTTAAGGTAAGAAACTCATTAAATTGTTCGATGCTTGGATAAGATGATTGAGTGCCTTTCCCGGTAACGCTGAAAGCAGCGAAGAGAGCGGCTTTTTTCATGGCGGCTTCCACATCACCGCTTTGAACGTAATAGTGAGCAAAACAACCGATGAAAGCGTCTCCTGCGCCACTGGTATCGACAGCGTTCACTTTAAACGCTGGAACATGGACTTCCTGGTCACGTGTCATCCACAGCGCACCTTTCTCACCCATGGTGACGATAATATTGTTCAGACCTTTATCAACCAGAGAACGTGCCGCTGCGCGAATATGGTCATAAGTATCCACTGGCATACCGGTTAATATTTCCAACTCGGTTTCATTCGGCACAAAAAAATCACATTTACAGGCATAAGACATATCTAATTCCCGTAATGCAGGGGCGGGATTTAGTAACACTTCAATACCGTGTTTTTTGCCAAATTCAATCGCGTGATAAACGGTTTCCAGCTGCACTTCCAGTTGCAGGACAATAAGCTGACATTTTTTCAGATCTTCCGCCGCACGATCGATATCTTCCGGGGAGAGAAATTTGTTCGCTCCTTTAATAATCAGAATACTGTTGCTGGAGTTCGCATTAACAAAGATCGGTGCGACACCGCTGCTGGTGCAGGGTACCTTTTCGACATAGGTGGTATTAATTCCCCAGGATTCAAGATTGCGAATAGTGTTATCCGCAAAAATATCATCACCGACTTTTGTCAGCATCAGCACTTTAGAATTGAGCTTAGCGGCCGCAACGGCCTGATTTGCGCCTTTGCCCCCGCAGCCAATTTTGAACGCCGGTGCTTCCAGCGTTTCCCCTTCTTTGGGCATCTGGTTGATGTAGGTGATGAGATCCACCATGTTGGAGCCAATAACCGCGATATCCATTTTACTACCTCTCAGAAACAATCACACAACAATGATATTTAAATAACATTATCATGTTACTTTCGTATCATTTGTGACTAGGATCGCGATTGGAAGATCATTTTATTGTTTATTTATTGCGCTAAATGTTGCATCCACATCACACTACAAATGATGAAGTTGCTTACAATTGACTGAAAGTTAACTGGATATAATCAATAAAACGTGAAAAAACACGCTTTTATTTCCGAATAGTCAGACGTATAGTAATGCGGCAATGCCATGTTCTCAGAAACACAAAAATGTTACTGAAGGAACATGGGAACATGATTCGTGGAGAAGCACATGGAAACTAAGCAAAAAGAACGTATTCGACGTCTGATGGAATTGTTGAAGAAGACCGACCGAATCCATCTGAAAGAGGCGGCACGAATGCTGGAAGTTTCCGTGATGACTATTCGTCGGGATCTCAGTCAGGATGACGAGCCGTTACCGCTCACGCTGCTCGGTGGTTACATTGTGATGGTGAACAAACCTGCCGCCATCGTTAACGCGCCACTCCCCGCGCAAAAACAGTATCACCGCGACGATTTACCGGTTGCCATTCTGGCTGCGGGACTGGTGAGTGAAAATGATCTGGTCTTTTTTGATAATGGTGCGGAAATGCCGTTGGTGGTCAGCATGATCCCGGACGATATTTCCTTTACCGGGATTTGCTACTCGCACCGGGTGTTCGTAGCGCTAAATGAAAAGCCCAACGCCACAGCGATTCTTTGCGGGGGGACCTACCGGGCGAAAAGTGACGCCTTTTACGACACCAGCAATCCCTCCCCGCTGGATGCACTCAACCCACGGAAAGTCTTTATCTCCGCCAGCGGAGTCCATGAGCATTTCGGCGTTAGCTGGTTCAATCCGGACGATCTGGCCACAAAACGCAAAGCGATGGAACGCGGATTACGCAAAATTCTGCTGACGCGCCACGCCCTGTTCGATGAGGTCGCCCCCGCCAGCATTGGTCCACTCTCCACCTTTGACGTACTGATAAGCGACCGTCCGTTACCGGCAGATTACGCAACCCACTGCCGGAACGGCTCTGTCAAAGTGATCACCCCGGATTCAGACGGCGACTAACTTACTCAAAGAACACGGTGATTTTGTTAAACATCGACGGATCGGACTGGTTGCGGGCCACTTTCACCACATCTTCCAGCTTGTCGATCTGGCTTATCATCTGCTCAAGACGTTGATCGTCGTTGACCAGTAGCCAGATGCGGCTCTTATCGCTGTCCTGAATCGGTAGACAGAGAATGCCTTCTACGTTGAACGCGCGGCGGGCGAACAGCCCGCAAACGTGAGTCATTACGCCCGGATGGTTGCGTACGGTGAGTTCCAGGATTACGTTGTCATGAGTCTGCTGTTGCATGGCTTATTCCCCCACCATTTCTGTGTTTGCCGCACCCGGCGGCACCATCGGGTACACTTTCTGTTCGGCATCGATGCGTACGTGAATCAGCGCAGGTCCAGGGCGATTAATAATCTCCTGCAACGCTGCCTGTGGGTCCGCTTCGTTATTCAGATCGCAGGTTTCGAGACCAAACCCGGCGGCTATCTGCATAAAGTTAATCATCCCCGGATAGGTCGCGGCAAAAACACCCTGCTTATAGAACAGACTCTGCTGCTGATATACAAGACCCAACGCTTCGTTATTCATCAGGATGATTTTAATATCCAGCTGATTTTCGCTGGCTGTCGCCATTTCCTGAATATTCATCATCAGGCTGCCGTCGCCGGAGAAGCACAGCACTTTTTTGTCTGGATTGGCCAGCGCTGCACCAATTGCCGCTGGCAGGCCAAAGCCCATGGTCCCCAGACCGCCGGAGGTCAGCCACTGACGCGGACGGTTCAGCGGATAAGCCTGTGCCGCCCACATCTGATGCTGGCCTACGTCGGTGGTGATAATGGCGCTGTCGTCTACGCAGGCAGCCACGGCGTTGATCAATCCATAATGGCTGAGCGGGTCGCTTTCCTGCGGAATAGTGCAAGGGAATTCACGTTGTAAATCGGCCACCGTCTGATGCCACGACTCTCGCGGCTGCGCGTCAATTAATGGGATCAATTGCGCCAGAACCTCATCGACATCCGCCTGAATCGCCACGTGCGGTTGTTTGATTTTACCCAGTTCCGCGCGGTCGATATCTACGTGAATGATTTTGGCGTTCGGGCAGAACTGCTCCGTTTTACCAATCGCCCGGTCATCAAAACGTGCGCCCAGAACAATCAATAAATCCGCTTCTTGCAGAATAAAGTTAGTACTACGCGCACCGTGCATGCCCAGCATGCCTAACGACAGCGGATGTGCTTTCGGCAGCATACCGAGCGCCATTAAGGTCATGGTGGTGGGCAGCGTCGCTTTTTCTGCCAGTTCGCGCACGCGCTCAGGTGCGTTAATCACGCCGCCGCCGAGGTACAGCACCGGACGCTGTGCGGCGTTAATCATGGCTGCGGCATCGCGAATGCTGTCCTGGCTGAACTCTGGTGCCGCCATTTTCTGCGCGGGCTCCGGCATCTCTTCAATGTCAAAAACAGCGGTTTGAATATCCTTAGGAATGTCTATCCACACCGGGCCTGGACGTCCGGACTGCGCAATGCGGAACGCATCGCTCATGACCTGCGGTAATTCACTGATATGGCGGACCAGATAGTTGTGCTTAGTGATGGGGATAGAGATGCCGTAGGTGTCGACTTCCTGGAAAGCGTCGGTACCGATCATTGAGGCCGGAACCTGACCGGTGATACACACCAGCGGGATGGAATCCAGACGCGCGTCGGCAATGGCGGTCACCAGGTTGGTTGCGCCCGGTCCGCTGCAGGCCATACAGACGGCGGGTTTGCCATCGGTTCTCGCCATTCCCTGCGCGATAAACCCTGCACCCTGCTCGTGGCGCGCCAGGATATGACGGATTTGCGTGCTTTGGCTTAAGGCGTCATAGACGGGAAGAATCGATCCGCCAGGAATACCGGTAACAACCTGAATGCCCTGGCGTTCCAGGAAATGAACGATGAATTCTGCGCCCGTAAAACGCGTACGCTTGGATGTTATGCCCGAACTTGCCATGCTCCAGTCCTTTTATTCTGGGCCTTTGCTCCGGGCAGGTCTCTGAAACGAAAAACCCCGCCCGGTTTGCGCCGGCGGGGTTTTGGAATCGTGTGTTGATTCGGACCCTACGGCGCATTGCCGACGACCACCACCACACGCACGACGACCGCTGCGCGAGATGGCGCAGTTTTTAGTAGGGTCGCAGTCAGCATGGAAGGGTTCATTAGGGACCTGTCTGTTTGTTGATTAACTGGATTTATACAAACACAGGTTTTTCAGCGTGACAATGGAAAAATTTTCATCTGCATAAAAATGCGTCAATGATCACATTTCGTTGTGCATTGCTGAAAAACAAAAAACCCCGCCGGAGCGAGGTTTTTTTCAGTGCTGTGCGGTTGGTAGCCGCCGAACACACTGTGTTATGTCAACGAAAAAAGTATACGCGTTCTGCGAAGAACACGCAATTTCGGCACGAATTTTGATGGTTTTGAGTATGGAACATGAATAGCGTAACATCCATAAAATACTGTTAATTTATACAGTATTTATCTATAATGTCTCGGTACGCAAGGTGTTATGCGGGGGCCGCATCGTAAACCGGCGCATCAAAGTCCTGGCTGAAACGGGTGGTGCCGTCAGCGCCTTAACCCCCGTGTGAGCACACTGTGTTATGTCAACAAAGGTGCTGGCAACAGGCAGCGGCGAGGTACGTCAGCACCGTGCTCCTTGTACCAAAAGGAGAGCGTATGAGCCTCGTGGATATCGCTATTCTTATCCTCAAACTCATTGTTGCAGCACTGCAACTACTTGATGCCGTTCTGAAATACGTTAAGTAATTCAGATTCAAGTCGCACCTAAGGGGGGCGGGTAACACTCCGCTCCCCTTTCACCTTCTCCCTGGTGCTTGTGTCGCGCCAATATGTTACGTTTTTATGACATTCTCAGGGAAGAATTCCACCATGACGCTTTCTGTTTTCTGCATTTTGCTGTTCGCCGCGCTGCTGCATGCCAGCTGGAATGCCATTGTTAAAGCTGGAAACGATAAACTGTACTCAGCGATCGGTGTCAGCGGTTCTGCTGCAATTATGGCATTGATTTGCTTACCCTTTGCGCCGCAACCTTCCGCCGCCAGCCTGCCGTTTTTAGCCGTCTCAACTGTGTTGCAAATTGTATATACCGTCCTGGTCGCCAAAACCTATCAGGTTTCGGATATGAGCCAGACCTATCCGTTAATGCGCGGCACAGCGCCACTGCTGGTCGCGATTATCAGCGTCCTGTTTCTTGGCGATAGCCTTTCTATGTTGGCCTGGGTGGGAATTGCCACAATCTGTCTGGCGATCCTCGGCATGGCGTTTAACGGACGCAGCAGCTCGCAACGCGGGATTGTGCTGGCGCTCATTAACGCCTGCTTTATCGCCGGATATACGCTGGTTGATGGCACCGGCGTACGTTTATCAGAAACCGCGCTGGGTTATACGCTGTGGACCTTCTTTCTGAACGGCTCCTGCCTGCTGGGCTGGGCGATGATTGCCCGACGCCGGGAAGCGTCACGCTATCTGGTACAGCAGTGGAAGAAAGGTATTCTTGGCGGAATTGGCACAATGGGTTCTTACGGTCTGGCGCTGTGGGCCATGACTCAGGCTCCGTTGGCGGTAGTCGCTGCGCTGCGTGAAACTTCCATCCTGTTTGGCGCGCTGCTCGCGTGGCTGCTACTGAAAGAGAAGGTTGCCGGAATACGTCTTGTTGCGGCTGGAGGCATTGCCATAGGCGCAGTTTTGCTACGCTTATCATGACCTCTGTAAACCCGATGCAATCCGGCAACATTTGTTGCCGCTTTTTGTTTACATTTCCTGCCGTTCATCGTTTAAACATTCCAGCCCACTATCTGGCCTTCTTTTTCTGTTGTGGTAGATTCCACGCGCATTTACGGGAAAGTGCAGCACCTTATTCTTATTTTTTCACTTTTTGAAAAGTAATCAGCGAAATGAAAAGGCATAGAAGCGTCAATTTGTTGTTGATGTTGGTATTACTGGTGGCGGTAGGTCAGATGGCGCAAACCATTTATATCCCCGCGATTGCTGATATGGCACGTGAACTGAACGTTCGCGAAGGGGCGGTGCAAAGCGTGATGGCCGCCTATCTGTTGACCTACGGTCTGTCACAACTGATTTACGGCCCACTTTCCGATCGCGTTGGCCGCCGCCCGGTGATCCTCGCCGGGATGTCCATTTTTATGCTGGCTACGCTGGTCGCCATAACCACCCACAGCCTGACGGTATTGATTATCGCCAGCGCAATACAGGGGATGGGAACGGGCGTCGGCGGTGTGATGGCGCGAACGTTACCGCGCGACCTGTACGAAGGCACGCAGTTACGCCACGCTAATAGCCTGTTAAACATGGGGATTCTTGTCAGCCCACTGCTGGCACCATTGATTGGCGGTATGCTGGATACCCTGTGGAACTGGCGTGCCTGTTACATCTTCCTGCTGGTGCTGTGCGCAGGCGTCACGTTTAGCATGGCGCGCTGGATGCCGGAAACGCGCCCCGCAGGTGCTCCGCGTCCACGGCTTATCGCCAGCTACAAAACGCTGTTTGGCAACAGCTCTTTCACCTGTTACGTGCTGATGCTGATCGGCGGCCTGGCGGGCGTTGCGGTCTTCGAAGCCTGTTCCGGTGTGTTGTTAGGCGCGCGTCTCGGCTTAAGCAGCATGGTGGTCAGTATCCTGTTTATTCTACCCATTCCAGCGGCGTTTTTTGGTGCCTGGTTCGCCGGTCGCCCGAATAAGCGTTTCTCGACGCTAATGTGGCAGTCGGTTATCTGCTGTCTGGTCGCCGGTTTGATGATGTGGATCCCTGGTCTGTTCGACGTGATGAACGTCTGGACGCTGCTGGTTCCCGCCGCACTGTTTTTCTTCGGCGCCGGGATGCTGTTTCCGCTGGCAACCAGCGGCGCAATGGAGCCTTTCCCGTTCCTGGCCGGTACTGCTGGTGCGCTGGTTGGTGGATTACAAAACATTGGTTCCGGCGTGCTGGCGTGGTTCTCCGCCATGCTGCCGCAGACCGGGCAAGCCAGTCTGGGCCTGCTGATGACCCTTATGGGGCTGTTGATTTTTGTTTGCTGGCTTCCGCTGGCGTCACGCGTGTCGCATCAGGGGCAGGCGGTTTAAGCGTATGATGGCCCGGCTTCTCGCCGGGCTTTTCACACTCAGGGGCAATCATGGTATTCAACAACGGCTCCAGCGCCGGTCTCCATGCCCCTTCCTCACCATCATAGAACTGCGTATCCGCATTGATAGCATAGGGAATTTTCGCTTTCTTCAGCTCGCAAGCCATAAAGCGGGCAAACGCCATTTGCGAGGCAGAAGGCGCGTTCCTGATGGTTTCTCCCGGCGACCAGCCTCCTACCCAGCTGACATGACCGGTTTTCTGCTGCCAGTGAATGGCGGTATTGATACGGGCGCGAATGGCGGCCTTTTCTGCCGCTGTCCCTGAGGTCCACGGGTATTTACCGTTATTTTTCAGCGGCCCCCACGGGAAGATATGCCATTGAGCCAACACGGTATTCTGACTTTGCGGCGGCAACTTTAGGTTGACCAAATCTTCCGGAGCGGCATGCAGTTTCGGCGCGATAAAAATCATTCGCTGTGGATCGATGGCATGGATGGTACGAATGGTTTTGTCATACACCCTATTGAGCGACGCCTGATTATGGTTGAGCTTATCGGCAGGTTCGTAAATCAGGTCGAAACCCAGCAACGGCGAGCTTTGGCCAAAGTAATGCGCCACCGCCACCCACCAGTTAACCACCTCCTTTTCGTTACTGACACTGGGGTCTTTTTTATACTCATCAGCCTGATAGGCGATTATCGGGATCACGCCATACTGCTCACAGGCTTCCACCAGCTTGCGCAGATGTATAAGCCGCGCCTCCGTAGGCTCTCCCGCCACGCGAATGCGCACATGGGTCAACCCTTTCGCCTTATAATCCCGCACCACCAGCGGATCGAATTCACGGATGCCCCGATCGGTACGCGCCCAATCTACGTCCATCCCAACCCCAAGCTGCTGCACATACTGCGCCGCCGTCAACGCAGGTTGCGCGGCGCACACGGTGGCGCTGGCCAACAGTAAAAGGGAAACAATCGGCTTTAACACGGTCGTCCTTACGCAAATCATCAGGAGTGATATCACGTATTTAGCACGCTTTTTCACTTTCCGTGTAGAGCGAAAGCGTAAAAAATATTCGCGACCCGCTTATTTAACCTGCTCCTGTAGCCAGCCAATAAACGCCTCGATTTTCGGCCACTGCCTGCCGGGCAGCGTAGTGATGTAGTAATGCTGATGACATTTCAGTGCCATATCGCCAAAAGGCGCAATCAATTCTCCGCTGTCGAGGCGTTTTTGCACCAGCCGTTTTCGGCCCATCGCCACGCCGATATGGTTCATTGCCGCAATTACTGCTAAATCAGAACGATCAAAACCAATCCCCGACGATGTCGGCAAATTCGCCGCAAAATGCTGCGCCCAGCAGTGCCACTCATCGGTCCCGGAATCGTTACTCCAGGCCTGCCTGTCGTGCAGCAACGTACAGTGCGGCAAATTCACCAGCGAACCGGTAAGGTCATGGCGGCGGGCGTAGTCCGGGCTGCACACCGGCAGGATCTCTTCATCCATCAGGAAGTGATGCGTGAGCTGCGCGGAGGGTGCATCGTCAAAATAGATGGCGAGATCGATACCCGCACGCTGAAGATTGACGTTGTCGTTCCCGGTCAACATGGTTAGCGAAATTGACGGGTAGCGACGGGTAAAGTCGCCGAGCGCCGGAACCAGCCAGCACTGGGCGATAGAAGGTCGTGAGTAGACGGTGAGCGTCCCCGAGAGCTCCTGATTCTTAATATCAAGAATCTCCTGGTTGAGCGTGTCCAGTGACGACTTCAGCGCCCAAAATACCCGTTTGCCCTCATGAGTGAGTTCCACTTTGCGATGAGAACGAACAAATAATTGGATACCAAGCTCATCTTCAAGCTGATTTATGCGATGGCTGACGGCACTGGGGCTCAATGACAGCTCGTCTGCCGCCAGCGCAAAAGACTGATGCCGGGCCGCCACTTCAAAAGTATACAGCTTTGACAACTGCCAGCCGTTGAGCAGCCGGTTTCTGACTTCGCGTAGGGGATCCATTCTCACCTCCTTTCCTTCTGATTCATGCGCTGGAGTGTAAAAAAGTTCGCTGCAAAAATCAGCTCAAAGGTGAATCAGAGTGAACCATATCGCATAAACAAAGCGCAATTAGACATAAATCACGCATTTGATGCAATCTGGCTCATGTGAATGGGGATTTATATCGTTTGTCAGACCATGCCTTATTTTTGTCCAATAACCCTATATTAATCACAGGGCAAGGTGAGTTATGCACTCTCAAATCTGGGTTGTGAGCACGCTGCTGATAAGCATAGTGTTAATCGTTTTGACCATCGTGAAGTTCAAATTCCACCCGTTTCTGGCGCTGCTGTTAGCCAGCTTCTTCGTGGGTACGATGATGGGCATGGGACCGTTGGATATGGTCAATGCCATTGAGAGTGGCATCGGCGGTACGCTGGGCTTCCTCGCCGCGGTTATCGGCCTGGGGACCATTCTGGGCAAAATGATGGAAGTGTCTGGCGCAGCCGAACGCATTGGCCTGACGCTGCAGCGCTGCCGCTGGCTATCCGCCGACGTCATTATGGTTCTGGTTGGGCTGATTTGCGGGATCACGCTGTTTGTTGAAGTCGGCGTGGTGCTGTTGATTCCACTGGCCTTTTCAATTGCTAAGAAAACCAATACTTCATTACTGAAGCTGGCGATTCCGCTGTGTACGGCGCTGATGGCGGTGCACTGCGTGGTACCACCGCATCCGGCTGCCCTGTTCGTGGCGAATAAGCTGGGCGCGGATATTGGCACCGTGATTGTCTACGGCTTACTGGTTGGTTTGATGGCTTCGCTTATCGGCGGTCCGCTGTATCTGAAATTCCTCGGTAACCGTCTGCCGTTTAAACCGGTTCCGGCTGAGTTTTCTGACCTTAAAGTGCGTGACGAAAGTACGCTACCGTCGCTGGGCGCTACGCTGTTTACCGTTCTGCTGCCGATTGGCCTGATGCTGGTAAAAACCGTCGCTGAGCTGAACATGGCGAAAGGCAGCACGGTATATACGCTGCTGGAGTTTATTGGTAACCCGATCACCGCGATGTTTATTGCCGTTTTCGTGGCCTATTACATTCTCGGCCTGCGTCAGCACATCGGTATGGGTGCATTGCTGACCCACACTGAAAATGGTTTTGGCTCGATTGCTAACATTTTGCTGATTATCGGCGCAGGCGGCGCATTCAACGCTATCCTCAAGAGCAGTGGGCTGGCGGATACCCTCGCGCTGATCCTCTCAAACATGCATATGCACCCGATTCTACTGGCGTGGCTGGTGGCGTTAATCCTGCACGCTGCAGTGGGCTCTGCCACGGTGGCGATGATGGGCGCGACGGCAATCGTGGCACCGATGCTGCCGCTCTATCCCAACGTCAGCCCGGAGATCATCGCCATTGCTATCGGTTCTGGCGCTATTGGCTGCACGATCGTCACCGATTCCCTCTTCTGGCTGGTGAAGCAATACTGCGGTGCCACCCTGAATGAAACGTTTAAATACTATACGACCGCGACATTTATCGCGTCCGTGATTGCACTGGCTTGCACATTCCTGCTTTCCTTTATTATCTAGCGCAAAGAGACTGACTATGGAAAACATTCAAACACTTATCGCCCAGTATCCTTTAGTGGAAGATCTGGTTGCTCTCAAGGAGACAACCTGGTTTAACCCTGGCACCACCTCTCTTGCGGAAGGTTTACCGTATGTTGGCCTGACTGAACACGATGTTCAGGATGCCCACGCCCGTCTGACGCGTTTCGCGCCGTACCTGGCAAAGGCATTCCCGGAAACTGCAGCCACCGGCGGCATTATTGAATCTGAGCTGGCTGCCATTCCGGCGATGCAAAAGCGGCTGGAAAAAGAGTTCGGGCAGCGCATTAATGGCGAAATCCTGCTGAAGAAAGACAGTCACCTGCCAATTTCCGGCTCGATTAAAGCGCGTGGTGGCATTTATGAAGTACTGACCCATGCGGAAAAACTGGCACTGGAAGCCGGTCTGCTGACCACACAAGACGATTACAGCGTTCTGCTTTCGCCCGAGTTCAAACAGTTCTTCAGCCAGTACAGCATCGCGGTAGGCTCCACCGGTAACCTCGGCATGTCGATTGGCATTATGAGCGCCCGTATCGGCTTTAAGGTGACGGTGCATATGTCTGCCGATGCCCGCGCATGGAAAAAAGCCAAACTGCGCAGTCACGGCGTGACGGTCGTGGAGTACGAAGAAGATTACGGCGTGGCGGTTGAACAGGGCCGTAAGGCGGCAGAGTCCGATCCGAACTGCTTCTTTATCGATGATGAAAACTCGCGCACGCTGTTTTTAGGCTATGCGGTCGCTGGCCAGCGTCTGAAGGCGCAGTTTGCCCAGCAGGGGCGCGTGGTGGATGCCGACCATCCGCTGTTTGTGTACCTGCCGTGCGGCGTCGGCGGTGGCCCTGGCGGCGTGGCGTTTGGCCTGAAGCTGGCTTTCGGCGACAACGTTCACTGCTTCTTCGCAGAACCCACCCATTCACCGTGCATGCTACTGGGGATTTATACCGGACTGCACGATACGATTTCCGTGCAGGATATTGGCATCGACAACCTGACGGCGGCGGATGGGCTGGCGGTCGGCCGGGCGTCTGGCTTTGTTGGCCGGGCGATGGAACGTCTGCTCGACGGTCTGTACACCCTGGACGATCAGACGATGTACGACATGCTGGGTTGGCTGGCGCAGGAAGAAGGTATTCGCCTTGAGCCGTCGGCGCTGGCCGGGATGGCAGGTCCGCAACACGTTTGCGCCTCTGCTGACTATCAGCAGATGCACGGCTTCAGCGCAGAGCAGCTCAATAACGCCACCCACCTGGTGTGGGCGACCGGCGGCGGCATGGTCCCGGAAGATGAAATGGCGCAGTATCTGGCCAAAGGACGTTAAATACCGCTGAGCTTAACGCAGCATCGCCATCAGCTCCATCGGTGAACGATGCTGCTTAAGCAGGTCACGCATCACGCGCATATGCGGTGCGGTATGGCTGAAGAAAGCCTGATAGCCTGCACACAGCACGCCCTTTCCATTTTCCTCGCAGTACGCAGGACAATCACCGTGGTAATACTGAAACAATGAGCATGTCTGGCAACGCGTATTCATTGATGACATGGTCTGTCGTTCAATCTGTGCCGTCAGACCACACCACTGGTGAAGCGTTTTATCGAAAAGCTGGATAGATATCTGATTAATATCTTCACGTACCCAGATATCAAATATCGTAATTAAAAATCGGCCCCACGCCTCAGACGTAACCGATTCGTCTGTCAGATGACCTGAACCATCGTGCTTAACCAGCGGAATAAATTGTACCAGGCGAACATTTCCTTGTTGCAAACCACGGTACACTTCAACCGGTTGTAAACACTTCTGATGGTCAATCACCACGTTTAAAACATCATCACTAACATCCATGTTCTCACATCCTGTCATGCAAAATTCCCGATAAATACGATAAGTTGGCGAACATGCGTTACAGCAAACAGCATTGCGAGGGATAACACCGCGAGGGAGATCATAAATTTGTCACGCACCGCGCGAGATTCAGAAAAATCGCTATGACTCACATCCATCAGATTACGGCTGCGGGTGTAGCGCCAGAGGATAATCGCCACTATCACCAGCACAACTACCGATATCCAGAACAGCACTCCCGCCTGGTGCCAGTTGTGCTTAATCGCCAGCGCCATTAACGCGCCATAGCCCAACAACGTGCGAAACCAGGCAAGTGAAGTCCGCTCCGGTTGTAACCCCGGGTCAGCGATGCGTCGCGATTTGCGGCTATCCGGCATACAGCACCAGCGTCATGACAATCACCGCCACAATAGTCAGCATGACGCTGATAATCAGCAGGCTGTGGGTGTAGGGCAAGTCCTCTTTCAGTCGCATCGCCTTTTCATTACGTAGCCAGCGCAGGTAGCCGTAGATCGCCAGACCGCCGGCAAACAGACACAGCAACAAGGCAAGCGCCTCACGGATGACCGGCGTGGCAAAATCCGGGGCCAGTTGATCAAGGCCAACCCCCGCCGCCAGAAATCCGAGCGCGGTGCGGATCCACGCCAGAAAAGTACGCTCATTTGCCAGTGAGAAGCGATAATCCGGTGCTTCTCCAAGGCGAGAAATCTTCATGACAGCTCCTTAAATATTGTTGTCTGGTCGTTATACCGGAACAGTTAAGGAGTATGAACCTGATTCTCAAACGAGAGGGCGAGTCGGGTGATGAGACAATGGGAAAGAGAGAGGGTGTTTGTAATGCCGGATGGTGAGTTGCGTTTTATCCGGCCTACAGGAGATGCAGGCCGGATAAGTCAGTTTTAACCTAATCCCCAGAAGATCACCGCCAGCAGCTGTGGCGTGATAATCCTCAGGAACATAACCAGCGGATAAACGGTGGCGTAGGAGAGCGCTGCCGCCCCGCTGGTGGCATGCAGGTTATTAGCAAACGCCAGAGCCGGGGGATCGGTCATTGAGCCAGCCAGCATGCCGCACAGCGTCAGGTAGTTCATTTTGACAAATAGACGAGCTAACAAACCCACGGTAATCAGCGGAATCGCAGTAATGAAAATACCGTACCCCACCCAGCTCAGGCCATCGCCCTGCGTCAGAGTATCGACAAAATCACCGCCTGACTTCAGACCAACTACCGCGAGAAACAGCACGATACCCAACTCTCGCAGCGCCAGGTTAGCGCTGGGAGGCATAAACCAGTACAGCTTACCAATGCTGCCAATACGCCCCAGGATCAAGGCCATAATCAGCGGCCCACCGGCCAGACCCAGTTTTAACGCCACCGGAAACCCTGGGATGAACAGCGGAATTGAACCCAGTAGAACACCCAGCCCGATACCGATAAATACCGGCAGCATCTGCACTTGCTGCAGTTTTTGCTGCGCGTTACCCACAACATTGGCAACGGCATCAATAGACGAAGGGCGCCCCACCAGATTGAGGATATCCCCGAATTGCAGGCTGGCGTCGCTGCTGGCTACCAGCTCAACACCCGCACGGTTCAGGCGGGAAATCACCACGTCGTAACGTTCTTTAAAGTGCAGGTCACGGATACGTTTACCCAGCACCTGCTCGTTAGTCACCACCACGCGTTCGACGCGTAAATCGGTACCTCGCGTAGACAGCGATGTATCCACCTCCTGCCCAATCACCACCTGCGCGTTATGCAGGTCAGCAGGCTGCCCGACCAGGTGGAGCAGATCGCCCAACTGGATAACTGTCCCTGGCGACGGCACCATCAATGTCTCGTCACGTTTCAGACGCGAGCAGATAATTTTGTCGCTGTTCAGAATCGGGACATCCTGAATCGCCATATTGTTGATGTTTGGGTTTTCCACGCGGATGTTCATCGTCTGAATCAGCGCGTGCCCGTTGGTCAGCGTGGATTCATGCTGCTGGGCTTCAGCATCGACGTTAACGCGGAAAATAAGGCGCATCAGCCACATGGTCAGTAAAATTCCGCAAATGCCGAAAGGATAAGCCATGGCATAGCTCATCCCCATCTGGTCAACCACATCGCCAGGCGTACCCAAATCGCGCAGAATTTGCTGCCCCGCGCCCAACGCCGGGGTGTTGGTGACCGCACCAGAGAATATTCCCAGCACCACAGGGAGAGGAATGGCAAAAATCTTATGCAGGATCGCGGTGACCAGGCCCCCCATAATAACAATCAGTACGGCAAACAGATTCAGCCGCAGCCCGGAAACGCGCAGTGACGCAAAAAAGCCCGGCCCCACCTGAATACCGATGGTGTAGACGAAAAGAATCAGGCCAAATTCCTGAATAAAATGCAGCATGTCGCCGCTCAGGGTCATCCCTGCCTGATCGACAAAATGCCCGACAATAATGCCGCCGAACAGCACACCTCCAATGCCAAAACCCACACCACGTATTTTTATGTTGCCGATCCATAACCCGACAACTGCCACCAATGCCAGAACGCTGACCGTCAATGCTATATCACTCATATCCTGTTCCCTGTGAATAACATCATTAAGTAAATGGATTCTCGCAGAGTACAGTCGCAATGTATGGGTGGTAAAGCACAAAAAAGCCCCGTCATTTCTGGCGGGGCAAAGGCATGGAGCTATTTAACTGTCTAATGCGGGACGTTCGCTGATGGCGATACGTTGTGGAGCAATGGTTTCAGGTTCATTCCGGGTCAAATCAATATGCAGCAAGCCGTTAGTGAAGCTTGCGCCGGAGACCTCCATATTTTCAGCCAGCGTAAAGCTCAGGCTGAACGGCTGAGTGACCAGTCCCTGATGCAACCATTTGGTCTCTTTTTCCGGCTGCTGCGGCGTACCTTTCACTGTCAGGCGCGTGCCTTCCAGTTGAATATCCAGATCTTCCTGGCGGAAACCGGCTAACGCAAGGGTAATGCGGTAGTGGTTATCATCGCTCTTTTCGATGTTATAAGGCGGGAAGCTCTGGCTTTCACCGGTGTTTTGCAAGGCATTGGCCAGTTTGTCAAAACCGATCCATTGACGCAGCAGTGGGGATAAATCGTAATTACGCATAATAATCTCCTTCTAAGAAGCGAGTAGGTACCTTTCGGCTCCCTGACGGCAAGCCGATGACTTAGCAAGGCCGCCTGAAGCGGCCTACAGAATTAGTTGATTTCGATGCGGCGCGGTTTGTTCGCTTCAGGAATCACGCGCTCAAGATCGATATACAGCAGACCATTTACCAGGTTTGCGCCGCGAACATGAATGTTCTCCGCTAACTGGAACTTGCGTTCAAAGTTGCGCTCGGCAATACCCTGATACAGGTAAGTACGTTCTTTTTGATCGTCCGCATGGGCACCTTTTACCACCAGCAGATTGTCCTGGGCAGTAATTTCCAGTTCGCTTTCAGCAAAACCGGCAACGGCAATTGCAATGCGGTAATGGTTTTCGTCTACCAGCTCAACGTTGTACGGAGGGTAGCCGCCATTGCTCTGGCCCTGATTGTTTTCCAGCAGGTTAAACAGACGGTCAAAACCAATAGCAGAACGGTACAGCGGGGATAAATCAAAGTTACGCATAATCAATAGCTCCTGAAATCAGCGAGAATATTGACCTTCCATCATGGACAGGTCAGGTAGCCAGGACACCCATCAGGCATGCCCTTCATTTGTCTACACTCTAAAAATGGGTCTTAATACAAACTTTTCAAGCGTATTCATCTGACTTTTTTTGCAGTTTGTTGTCTATTGCATACACTGGGGGGAGCAGTTGTTCTCGTTAAATCGCGATGGCCGCCACAGTGCGACGAAATGGTGATGTTATTTTCGCAACGGATCGCTTTAACTCACCATGCAAACACGATAAATACAGATGAATAAATGATGATTAAAAAAATGTTGGTAACACTGACGATGTGTAGTGGGATGGTGTTTGTAAGCGGCTGTTCCAGCATCATGTCACATACAGGTGGCAAAGAAGGGACGTATCCTGGCACGCGAGCCAGTGCCACAATGATTAGCGAAAGTGATACGAACTGGGGAACCAAGTCGCTGGCGATTCTGGATATGCCTTTTACCGCGGTGCTCGATACGGTATTGCTACCTTGGGATCTCTTTCGCAAAGATAACTCGGTGAGATCCCGCGTAGAAAAGAGCGAGGAGAGAACCCAGGCCACGAACGCCGTTATTCCCCCGGCAGAAATGTCTGCTCCATAAATTAACGCCCGGTTTCAGTCACCCACAGCTGGCGGAAACCCTCGACGTCTTCCATCCACGCAACCTGTCGACCATCAGGGGAGAAGACGATCGCGTCAGCCGATGGTGGGTTACCATGACGTTCCGTTAAAAAATCAATCTCGCCCGTTTGAACATCACAACAGGCTATTCTGTTCTCCAGTACAAATCCCAGCCACTTCCCCGATGGGTGCCAGTTAAAAGCTGACTGAATATTCGTAGCACACTGGGTAAGCTGGCGCGGCGTTCCCCCCTGTGGGGAAATCAGCCATAGCTGCACAATACCGTTGTCATCACGCATTAAAAACGCAATCTCAGATGCCTTTGGATTACTGCGTACCCAGTGGCGAGGTTGGTTCACCAGCCCCGGAAAGGCGCGCTCATGGGTAAACGTCAGACGGCGTTGGCAAATACCGGATGGCGGCGCAGGCATGGTCATGTCAGTCCCCTCCAGAGGCGCGTCCCCCGGCTGTTTCCAGCCGCTTTCATCCTGTGGCAAATCAACAATAAACAGCTCCGGTACTTTCTCGCCAGTGGCTGATAGCGTATCACCGATAAATGCCAGCCTGTTTTCTCCAACCCAGCCCTCTTCATAGGCGCGGTTAATCTCATCGCTACCCGGTTTTGGCGTTGGTGTCGCCTGGCTCACCAGCACACACCAGTAGCTACCGCTGTATTCACGGGGATGCTGCGCGAAGACATTCACCGGACCATACGGTGCAGCCACGCCGACGTTACGTAAATCGAGCGCCGGAGAGCGCTCATGCAGAACATGGTCGTTATAGGTGAAACTGACAAACTCACCGTTCGGGCTAAAGACATGCACATGACTCCCGCCGCGCAGCGCACCTGGCGTATAGGGCGCAGTAATATCCATTGCATCCAGATTCTCCACCCCAGCCTGCGTAACAATCACCCCACGGCGATGATGGAAGTCGTAATACCATGTTTCATCAGGATTTTCAGGCCCGTGAATGAATACATATTTTTCCGACTTTGGATGAACGGTCACCACGCCAACGTGCGATCCCTGAGTAGCCCGGTAAATCACCTCCAGCTCGCCAGTATGGATATTGACGCGCTCAATTGTTTCACCGGTAAAAGAGGCGCCGGAAGGGCGCACATCAAAGACCAGCCACTGGCTGTCCGGTGTCCAGGTGTTGATATTGGTAAGCTGATGATTACGCGGCGTAAAGGTGATTTGCTTCATGGGATGCCCTGATACAAGACGATTAAAACAATCATACTTCACAAGCACTTCACTTTCAGGCTTTAGCGTATCGCCATCTTCATTTTTGCGGACAGAAAGATGGAACATTTTGAAGTAGCGATTATCGGTTTAGGTCCGGCAGGCGCAGCGCTGGCGCGACAGTTAAGCGGAAAAATGCGCGTGATTGCGTTGGATAAAAAACGCCAGTGCGGTAACGAAGGTTTCACTAAACCCTGCGGCGGTCTGCTGGCCCCGGACGCCCAGCGTTCGTTTATCCGCGACGGGATAACCTTACCCGTTGATGTTATCGCCAACCCGCAGATTTTTAGCGTTAAAACGGTTGATGTTGCCGCTTCTTTGACGCGTAACTACCAGCGCAGCTACATTAATATCAACCGCCATGCTTTTGATTTATGGCTTAAATCTCTCATCCCTGATGATGTGCAGGTGTATCACGACAGCCTGCGCCGGAAAATCTGGCGCGAGGGCGATAAATGGCATGTTATCTTCCGCGCCGACGGTTGGGAGCAGCAGATCACTGCACGTTATCTGGTGGGGGCAGACGGTGCGAACTCACTGGTGCGCCGTCATCTCTATCCACAGCACCAAATCCGTAAATATGTCGCGATTCAACAATGGTTTGCGGAAAAGCATCCCGTACCGTTCTATTCCTGTATTTTTGATAACGATGCAACTGACTGTTATTCCTGGAGTATCAGCAAAGATGGCTATTTTATCTTTGGTGGCGCCTACCCCATGAAGGACGGACAGGCACGCTTTGACGCGCTGAAAGAGAAGCTGGAAGCGTTCCATTTCCAGTTCGGCAAACCGGTGAAAAGTGAAAAATGTACGGTGCTATTCCCCTCACGCTGGAAAGACTTCGTCTGCGGCGAGGACAACGCATTTTTGATTGGTGAAGCGGCCGGTTTTATCAGCGCCAGCTCGCTGGAAGGGATTAGCTATGCGCTGGACAGCGCGGAGATCCTCAAATCGGTACTGCTGCGGGATATGCCAGATATGAATCACGCTTACCGTAAAGCCACCCGCAAGTTACGACTCAAACTGTATGGAAAAATCCTGAAAAGCCGGGCCCTGACGTCGGCATTTTCCCGTAAATGGATTATGCGCAGCGGCGTTGCGCATATTCCCTTGGCAAAATCTGAAAGTCACCCGCCAGCAAAAGAAAAGCGTGATAAATCGCGTAGTATGGCTATGACATTACGGCACGTTTTTTTAAGGGATTAAGTTGAACATAAAATATAGCTGGTTGGTAAAATCGCTGGTCGTATCATCGCTTAGCGTTATGTTATCAGGGTGCCTGAGCTTTATGTGGCTCAAAGCAGGCGATCCACAAACAACAAGGGAAAAGTGGAAAACAGACACCGTTATTGGCTTATCGTCAGGTAAAGATAATGATGGTAATGAAGGCTATGTCTTTGTCGGCAAAACGTTTGATTATCTGATAACCAGTGGTGCCGAAAGCGTGGTGAAGTTGCTGCAAGATCCGCAAATCGACCGTCATAATTTACAGGCCGTTGATATCGCCGAATTCATCATCAGCGACAATAAAAAGGGATTTAAAGGCGTATTAACGCTTAAATACACAGGGGAAACGCAGGACGTTAAACAAGTGCTTACGGGCTACGGTTTTGACTGCTCAGCGCAATACTGCACTAAAAATCTATCCAAACTGGAAGGGACAATCCATAAAAAAAGCACCAAACAGGATTACTCGCAGATGCTTACGTTTTATCATCCATTTACCGTTGGTTTTTACGAATATAAAACCTCACATATACCTGAATTCGTCACAAACGGACTGCTGCCCATTACTATCACTCTGGATGTCGTAACCTCTCCATTACAAATATTATTTTTTAATTATTATCACCAATAAATATTTAAATGGGCAAATGTAACAAGGCACTTGCCCATATTTTCTTAATTCAGCGCAAATTTCTCAATGGCATACGCGACGCCATCTTCAAGGTTGGATTTCGTCACGAAGTTGGCGATTTCTTTGACTGATGGAATAGCGTTGTTCATGGCAACGCCCACACCTGCGTATTCAATCATCGCGATGTCGTTTTCCTGATCGCCAATCGCCATCACCTCTTCGGCTTTAATGCCTAACGCATCGGCCAGCGATTTTACGCCCGTCCCTTTATTGACGCGTTTATCGAGGATTTCGAGGAAATACGGCGCACTTTTCAGCACGGTGTACTTCTCTTTTACTTCCGCAGGTAGACGAGAGATAGCTTTATCGAGGATCTCCGGCTCGTCAATCATCATCACTTTCAGGAACTGGGTTGCGGGATCCATTTTCTCGGCTTCACAGAACACTAGCGGGATGGTCGCGACAAACGATTCGTGCACCGTGTAGTAGCTGATATCACGGTTCGCGGTATACAGCGTATTGCGATCGAGGGCGTGGAAATGCGAGCCGACTTCCCGGGAGAGCTGCTCCAGGTAACGATAATCATCATAGCTCAGCGCGGTTTGCGCCTCGGTACTGCCATCCCCTGCTTTCTGCACCAGCGCACCGTTGTAGGTAATGCAGTAGTCACCGGGTTGTTCCATATGTAGTTCTTTCAGATAGCTGTGAACGCCGGCATACGGGCGTCCCGTGGTCAGCACCACATTCACGCCACGCGCGCGTGCCGCGGCAATCGCCGTTTTGACCGCTGGTGAAATGGTGTGATCGGGCAGCAGAAGTGTGCCATCCATGTCGATAGCAATAAGTTTGATAGCCATGAGTTCCCCGGATTAAATGAGTCCGTCCTCATGCTAACGCGATTCCGCTCAAAAAACAGCTACGAAAAGGGGGATAGAAAGGGGAATTGAGATTCCCCTTTTTGTAGATTAGTTGTCGTTTGTAGGCCTGATAAGCAACGCGCCATCAGGCACAATACAACGTCTTGCCGGATGGCGGCGTAAACCGCCTTATCCGGACTACAGATTGGCTTAAATATCGATGTTCGCCGCTTTCAGGGCGTTTTCTTCGATAAACGCGCGACGCGGTTCAACGGCATCGCCCATCAGCGTGGTGAACAGCTGGTCGGCAGCAATCGCATCCTTCACGGTAACGCGCAGCATACGACGGCTTTCCGGATCCATGGTGGTTTCCCACAGCTGTTCCGGGTTCATCTCGCCCAGACCTTTATAACGCTGGATAGCGAGGCCACGACGTGACTCTTTCTGCAGCCATTCCAGCGCCTGCTCGAAGCTGGCAACCGGCTGGCGACGCTCGCCACGTTCGATAAACGCATCGTCTTCGATCAGTCCACGCAGCTTCTCGCCAAGCGTACAAATACGACGGTATTCGCCACCGGTCACAAATTCATGCTCCAGCGGATAATCGGTATCCACACCGTGGGTACGAACGCGGATCACCGGCTCGAACAGGTTCAGTTCAGCGTCTTTACGCACAAAGCTGTTCCAGGTGCTGCCGTGCATTTCTTTTTCATTCAGCACGTTAACCAACTGAGAAACCCAGGCAGTGACTTTCGCTTCATCAGCGAGATCGGCTTCATCTAGCGTCGGTTGATAAACCAGTTCTTTCAGCAGCGCTTTCGGGAAACGACGTTCCATACGACCAATCATTTTCTGCGTCGCGTTGTATTCAGAAACCAGTTTCTCTAACGATTCACCTGAAAGGGCTGGCGCGCTGGCATTGGTGTGCAGCGTTGCGCCATCCAGAGCGATAGAAATTTGGTACTGATCCATCGCTTCGTCATCTTTAATGTACTGTTCCTGCTTGCCTTTTTTCACTTTGTACAGCGGTGGCTGTGCAATGTAGACGTGGCCGCGTTCAACGATTTCCGGCATCTGACGATAGAAGAAGGTCAACAGCAGCGTACGGATGTGCGAGCCGTCGACGTCCGCATCGGTCATGATGATGATGCTGTGATAACGCAGTTTGTCCGGGTTGTACTCGTCACGACCGATGCCACAGCCGAGCGCGGTGATCAGCGTCGCAACTTCCTGAGAGGAGAGCATCTTGTCAAAGCGCGCTTTCTCGACGTTGAGGATTTTACCCTTCAGCGGCAGAATCGCCTGGTTCTTACGGTTACGTCCCTGCTTCGCAGAGCCACCCGCGGAGTCCCCTTCCACCAGATACAGTTCAGAGTGAGCTGGGTCGCGTTCCTGACAGTCCGCCAGCTTGCCCGGCAGACCGGCTAAGTCCAGCGCGCCTTTACGACGGGTCATTTCACGCGCACGACGTGCAGCTTCACGAGCACGCGCAGCATCAATAATTTTGCCGACAACGATTTTCGCGTCAGACGGGTTTTCCAGCAGATATTCGCTCAGCAGTTCGTTCATCTGCTGTTCTACCGCCGATTTCACCTCAGAGGAGACCAGCTTGTCTTTGGTCTGTGAGGAGAACTTCGGATCCGGTACTTTCACGGAAACAACGGCAATCAGGCCTTCACGGGCATCGTCACCGGTAGCGCTGACTTTCGCTTTTTTACTGTAGCCTTCTTTGTCCATGTAGGCGTTCAGGGTACGGGTCATCGCCGCACGGAAGCCTGCAAGGTGAGTACCGCCGTCACGCTGTGGAATGTTGTTGGTGAAGCAGTAGATGTTTTCCTGGAAACCATCGTTCCACTGCAGCGCAACTTCAACGCCGATACCGTCTTTTTCGGTGGAGAAGTAGAAGATATTCGGGTGGATCGGCGTTTTGTTTTTGTTGAGGTATTCAACAAACGCCTTGATGCCACCTTCGTAGTGGAAATGGTCTTCTTTGCCGTCACGCTTGTCGCGCAGACGAATAGAGACGCCGGAGTTCAGGAATGACAGCTCGCGCAGACGTTTCGCCAGAATGTCGTATTCAAATTCAACAACATTGGTAAAGGTTTCGTGGCTTGGCCAGAAACGGACCTGAGTCCCCGTCAATTCGGTTTCGCCAGTTACCGCCAGCGGCGCCTGCGGCACACCGTGCACGTAAGTTTGCTGATGCACTTTGCCTTCACGACGAATCACCAGTTCCAGTTTCTGTGACAGGGCGTTAACGACGGAAACACCCACGCCGTGCAGACCGCCGGAAACTTTATAGGAGTTATCATCGAATTTACCGCCTGCGTGCAAAACGGTCATGATAACTTCCGCTGCCGAAACGCCCTCTTCCGGGTGAATACCGGTTGGGATACCACGGCCATCATCGGTAACGGACACGGAGTTGTCAGCGTGAATCGTTACCACGATATCTTTACAGTGACCCGCGAGCGCTTCGTCGATAGCGTTATCTACCACCTCGAATACCATGTGGTGCAGACCGGTGCCGTCATCCGTGTCGCCGATATACATACCCGGGCGCTTACGCACCGCATCCAGTCCTTTCAGGACTTTGATACTGGAGGAGTCATAAGAATTCGACATCAACGTTTCTCGCTCATTTTATCTTGGGTTAATCCGTTATTTTACCCTTTTCCACGGTAAACATCTTCGAATTTTCATCGGACATGTCTATAACGTGTTCAGCGCTTATTGCGCTGACAAAGACCTGAGATTGCGTGGCTTTTAAGCGGCTGGCCAGCAGTCCGCGACGCGCGTCATCCAGTTCAGAGGCAAAATCATCTATCAGGTACAGGCAGCGCCGCCCGCTTTCACGGGTCAGGAACTCCCCTTGCGCCAGACGTAAGGCGCACATCAGCAGCTTTAGCTGCCCACGCGACAATGTGTCTTCCACCGGCGCACCGTCGGCGCGAATGCGGAAATCCGCCTTATGCGGGCCGTGCGCAGTGTAGGTCAACATGCGATCGCGTTCAAAACTGCGTTCCAGCACTTCGGCATAATCAGTCTCTTTCTCCCAGCCGCGCTGGAATGAGAAGGAGAGCGAAAACTCGGGAAGAAACTGCTGGCAGGTATCCGCCATATCCTGCGCGATACCGGCGCTGTACTCCGCGCGCCAGGTGCTGATTTGTTCCGCCAGTGGGATCAATTCTTTATCCCACGGGCGCAGTTGCTCATAACGACTCACTTGGCGCAGCGCTGCATTGCGCTGCTTGAGCAGTCGCTTCAGGTTGCTCCAGGCGGTGAAAAATCCGACTTCATTGTGAAAACATCCCCAGTCAAGGAATGCTCTTCTGTATTTGGGGCCGCCATTGAGTAAAGTAAACCCCTCAGGCGTGATCAGCTGCATCGGCATCAGATGCGCCAGTTCTGCGACCTTGTGCCCGTCAGTGCCGTCAATGCGCACTTTGCTGTCGCCCAGTTTATCTTTCGTCAGGCCAATCGACGTCTCACGCTCTTCACCCTGCAAACGCCCGTGTAAAACAAACGACTCCTGCTCGTGGCGAATCACGCGGCCAATCTGCAAACTGCGAAACGCCCGACCGTGGCCGAGCGTATAGATGGCTTCCAGCACGCTGGTTTTGCCGCTGCCATTCGCGCCAACCAGGAAGTTAAAGCCGGGGGATAAAGCGAGATCCGCGTTTTCGATATTGCGAAAATCGCGGATCAACAGGCGGGAGAGCGACATTACAGTCTCATTGGCATAACAACATAGGCAGCCGACTGTGATGCTGCATCTTCAATCTGTACGCTCGATACGGAATCTGTCAGCAGAATACGCACGTTCTCGCACTTCAGCGCGTTCAGAACGTCCAGTACGTAGCTCACGTTAAAGCCGATTTCCAGTTCTGTACCAGGATAGGAGACATCCAGAATTTCTTCTGCTTCTTCCTGTTCCGGGTTGTTGGCGGTGATTTTGAGCTGGTTTTCGCTGACATACAGACGCACGCCGCGGAATTTCTCGTTCGAGAGGATCGCCGCACGCGCAAACGCCTGTTTGAGGATATCGCAACCGGCTTCCAGATGTTTGTCCGGGTTCTTCGGCAATACGCGGCGATAATCCGGGAAACGGCCATCAACCAGCTTGGAGGTGAAGATGAAATCACCAACGTGCGCACGAATGTTGTTGCTGCCAATCTGCACGCGCAGCGGGTTATCGCCGCCGTCGAGCATACGCATCAGTTCAATCACGCCTTTACGCGGTACGATCACCGAATGGCTTGGCAACGGTTGACCAACAGGCATTGAACAGACCGCCAGGCGGTGGCCGTCGGTCGCCACGGTACGCAGCTCTTCCCCTTCTGTTTCAAACAGCATGCCGTTTAAGTAGTAACGTACGTCCTGATGCGCCATCGAAAACTGCGTGGCTTCAATCAGGCGCTTCATCGTCGCCTGCGGCAGGGTGAATTCGACTTCGCTCTGCCAGTCGTCCAGATTCGGGAAGTCGGCGGCAGGCAGCGTAGACAGCGAGAAACGGCTGCGGCCAGAACGCACCAGCATACGGTCGCCTTCCAGTTGAACGGCAATTTCCGCGCCTTCCGGCAATCCACGGCAAATATCGAAGAATTTACGCGCCGGAACGGTGGTAGCACCAGGTTCATGAGGCTGGATCAGCGCCACGCGCGCCACCATCTCCATTTCGAGATCGGTACCGGTCAGCGAAAGCGTGCCGTCAGCAACCTGCAGCAGCAGGTTTCCGAGAATAGGCAGTGTAGGACGTCCACCCAGCGGGCCGCTGACCTGCTGAAGCGGTTTTAATAAATGTTCACGTTCAACGGTAAATTTCATAGCGTCACGAAGATAATGTTCTGATTAAATTGGAGAAATCTTCTTTAATATCATGGCTTTCTTCACGCAACTGCTCAATCTTGCGGCAGGCATGAAGCACGGTAGTATGGTCACGCCCACCAAACGCGTCGCCGATTTCCGGCAAACTGTGGTTAGTGAGCTCTTTTGCCAGCGCCATCGCCATCTGGCGCGGGCGAGCTACCGAGCGAGATCGACGCTTAGAAAGCAGATCCGCAATTTTGATTTTGTAATACTCCGCCACCGTCTTCTGAATATTGTCGATGGTGACCAGCTTTTCCTGCAAAGCCAGCAGATCGCGCAGCGCTTCGCGCACGAAATCGATAGTAATCGCCCGGCCGGTAAAATTGGCGTTGGCGATCACGCGGTTCAGTGCGCCTTCCAGCTCACGTACGTTAGAGCGTAGACGCTTGGCAATAAAGAACGCTACTTCACCTGGCAGACGAATGTCGTTTTCGTCGGCTTTTTTCATCAGGATCGCAACACGCGTTTCCAGTTCAGGCGGTTCGATCGCGACAGTCAGTCCCCAGCCAAAGCGGGATTTCAGACGATCTTCAACGCCGTTGATCTCCTTCGGATAGCGATCCGAGGTCAGGATGATCTGCTGATTGCCTTCCAGCAGGGCGTTAAAGGTGTGGAAAAACTCTTCCTGCGATCGCTCTTTATTCGCGAAGAACTGGATATCGTCAATCAGCAGCGCGTCAACGGAACGGTAGTAGCGTTTAAACTCTTCGATCGCGTTGTTTTGCAGGGCTTTGACCATATCCTGCACAAATCGCTCGGAGTGCATATACACCACTTTGGCGTTTGGCTTACGCGCCATAATGCCGTTACCGACAGCGTGCAGCAGGTGGGTTTTACCCAGACCCGTACCGCCATAAAGGAATAACGGATTGTAGGCGCCGCCAGGATTGTCCGCCACCTGACGTGCCGCCGCGCGCGCCAGTTGGTTAGATTTACCTTCAACGAAGTTATCAAACGTGTGTTTGACGTTGACGTTAGAACGATAGGTAGGTTCTGCCGGAGCCGGGACGTTATCCCAGCCTGGACGCGCCGCCGGAGCAGCACGTTGCGGTTGCACTTGCTGAGCCACGTGGGCGGGCGCAACAACGTTGTTGACCGGCGTTTTCAGCGTTTGCGTGACGGGTTTAGTGCCGACTTCAAAGCGCAGCTGTGGGGCATCCGCGCCACAGAAATTATTGAGTAATCCATTAATATTATTAAGGTATTTATCCCTTACCCAATCGAGCACGAAACGGTTTGGCGCATACAAAGCCAGCGTGTTATCGCTCAGTTCCGCCTGCAACGGGCGTATCCACATACTGAACTCTGTGGCTGGTAACTCATCCTGCAATCGGGCAAGACACTGCTGCCAAAGCGAAAGTGACACGGCGGACTCCACTCGAACAAAAGTCGATAAATGACAAAGGCTGAAACATTCATGATTGTTGACGCACATCGACAAGACCCTATGCAAAGGGTGACGTGCGAATTGCTATCTGCAATTTTTACCCGATCAGGATCCATTGAAACGATCAGGACCGCGGATCATAGCGTAAACTGAGAAAGAGATCTTCTGTTTCTCACAGATTCTTCCCGATTTATCCACAGGATGATCCAGAATCGGCTAAGTGTAAACGATCCTGGAGAAGTGCTGCAGGTTTTAGCGCGCATATTGAAAAAATTAATGAGTAAAGATGCTTTACTGCTTAAACGATCTAATAAAGATCCCGAGCGATCCTTGCGCTTTATCCACCAGCCCGTATAATTCTTACCCCCAGCGAGTAACGGTCGCCTTACGGCGTCAACGCTGCCTGTTTTTTACGCGAAACCATGCGGAAAAAAGCGGGAAATAAGGAAAGAGAATTGACTCCGGAGTGTACAATTATTACAATCCGGCCTCTTTAATCACCCACACTGTGGCGTAAGTCGTTCGAAATTCGTTCGGGTATACGCAAAAGTCAGTGAATTTATTCAAGTTTAGGTAGAAATCGCCATGAAACGCACTTTTCAACCGTCTGTACTGAAGCGCAACCGTTCTCACGGCTTCCGTGCTCGTATGGCTAATAAAAATGGTCGTCAGGTTCTGGCACGTCGTCGTGCTAAAGGCCGTTCTCGTCTGACCGTTTCTAAGTAATAAAAGCTAGCCCCTGAGTGGTTAAGCTCGCATTTCCCAGGGAGTTACGTTTGTTAACTCCCACTCATTTCACATTCGTCTTCCAGCAGCCACAACGGGCTGGCACGCCGCAAATCACCATCCTCGGCCGCCTGAATTCGCTGGGGCATCCCCGTATCGGTCTTACAGTCGCCAAGAAAAATGTTAAGCGTGCGCATGAACGCAATCGGATTAAACGTCTGACGCGTGAAAGCTTCCGTTTACGTCAGCACGAGCTTCCAGCAATGGATTTCGTGGTGGTGGCGAAAAAAGGGGTTGCTGACCTCGATAACCGTGCTCTCTCGGAAGCGTTGGAAAAATTATGGCGTCGCCATTGTCGCCTGGCTCGCGGGTCCTGATAGCCCTCATTCGGGTCTATCAACGCCTGATCAGTCCGCTGCTTGGGCCGCATTGCCGTTTCACTCCAACCTGTTCGAGCTACGGAATTGAGGCATTGCGCAGGTTTGGAGTGATAAAAGGCAGTTGGTTGACGGTGAAACGCGTATTAAAATGCCACCCTTTACACCCTGGTGGTGACGATCCCGTCCCGCCCGGACCATTTGATACCAGAGAACACTAACGATGGATTCGCAACGCAATCTTTTAGTCATCGCTTTGCTGTTCGTGTCTTTCATGATCTGGCAAGCCTGGGAGCAGGATAAAAACCCGCAACCTCAGGCCCAACAGACCACGCAGACAACGACCACCGCAGCGGGTAGCGCCGCAGACCAGGGCGTACCGGCCAGTGGCCAGGGGAAACTGATTACGGTTAAAACTGACGTGCTTGATCTGACCATCAACACCCGTGGTGGTGATGTGGAACAGGCTTCACTGCCAGCTTACCCGAAAGAACTCGGTTCTACCGAACCGTTCCAGTTACTGGAAACCACGCCACAGTTCATCTACCAGGCACAAAGTGGCCTGACAGGTCGTGACGGCCCGGATAACCCGGCTAACGGCCCACGTCCGCTGTACAACGTCGATAAAGACGCGTTTGTACTGGCTGACGGTCAGAACGAACTGCAGATCCCGATGACCTATACTGACGCAGCGGGTAACACATTCACTAAAACGTTTGTACTCAAGCGTGGTGAATATGCTGTCAACGTTAACTACAGCGTGCAGAACGCCGGCGAAAAACCGCTGGAAGTCTCCACCTTTGGTCAGCTGAAGCAATCCATCAATCTGCCATCTCATCGTGACACCGGTAGCAGCAACTTTGCGCTGCACACCTTCCGTGGCGCGGCGTACTCCACGCCGGATGAGAAGTATGAGAAATACAAATTCGACACCATTGCTGAAAACGAAAACCTGAACGTCAATGCTAAAGACGGCTGGGTCGCAATGCTGCAACAGTATTTCGCAACGGCATGGGTTCCGCGTAACGACGGCACCAACAACTTCTATACCGCTAACCTGGGTAACGGCATTGCCGCTATCGGCTATAAATCACAGCCGGTACTGGTTCAGCCTGGCCAGACTGGCGCAATGACCAGCACCCTGTGGGTCGGCCCGGAAATTCAGGACAAAATGGCGGCCGTTGCACCGCACCTGGATCTGACCGTGGATTACGGCTGGTTGTGGTTCATTTCTCAGCCGCTGTTTAAACTGCTGAAGTGGATCCATAGCTTCCTGGGTAACTGGGGCTTCTCCATCATCGTTATCACCTTTATCGTTCGTGGCATCATGTACCCGCTGACTAAAGCGCAGTACACCTCCATGGCGAAGATGCGTATGCTGCAGCCGAAGATTCAGGCTATGCGTGAGCGTCTGGGCGATGACAAACAGCGTCAGAGCCAGGAAATGATGGCCCTGTACAAAGCTGAGAAGGTAAACCCGCTGGGCGGCTGCTTCCCGCTGATCATCCAGATGCCAATCTTCCTGGCGTTGTACTACATGCTGATGGGCTCCATTGAACTGCGTCATGCGCCGTTCGCTCTGTGGATCCATGACCTGTCTGCACAGGACCCGTACTACATCCTGCCGATTCTGATGGGCGTGACGATGTTCTTCATTCAGAAGATGTCTCCGACCACCGTAACCGACCCGATGCAGCAGAAGATCATGACCTTTATGCCGGTCATCTTCACCGTGTTCTTCCTGTGGTTCCCGTCAGGTCTGGTGCTGTACTATATCGTCAGCAACCTGGTAACCATTATTCAGCAGCAGCTGATTTACCGTGGTCTGGAGAAACGTGGCCTGCATAGCCGCGAGAAGAAAAACTCCTGATTCGGTGTAGGCCGGATTAGGCGAAGCCGCCATCCGGCAAACGGAACATAAAGTAAAGGGCGGTCATTAGACCGCCTTTTTTATTGCATTAAGAAGAGACAAACCATGAGCCATAACGACACCATCGTCGCTCAGGCCACCCCACCGGGACGTGGTGGCGTGGGTATCCTGCGTATCTCCGGCCTGAAGGCGCGTGAAGTCGCAGAAACCGTACTGGGGAAACTACCCAAACCGCGTTATGCCGATTATCTGCCGTTTAAAGACGCGGATGGCAGCGCGTTGGATCAGGGGATTGCCCTGTGGTTCCCCGGCCCGAACTCCTTTACCGGCGAAGACGTTTTAGAGCTTCAGGGCCACGGCGGTCCGGTGATTCTTGACCTGCTGCTCAAACGTATTCTGACCATTCCTGGGCTGCGCATTGCCAGGCCGGGCGAATTCTCCGAGCGAGCGTTTCTCAATGATAAGCTCGATTTAGCCCAGGCAGAGGCGATTGCCGACCTGATCGATGCCAGCTCAGAGCAAGCCGCTCGCTCGGCGCTGAACTCGTTGCAGGGCGCATTTTCCGCGCGGGTAAATCATCTTGTGGAAGCGCTCACTCACCTGCGCATCTATGTGGAAGCGGCGATCGACTTCCCGGATGAAGAAATCGACTTCCTGTCTGACGGCAAGATTGAAGCGCAACTCAACAGCGTTATCAGCGATCTTGATGCCGTTCGTGCGGAAGCGCGTCAGGGCAGCCTGCTGCGCGAAGGGATGAAGGTGGTGATTGCCGGGCGTCCAAACGCCGGGAAATCAAGCTTGCTAAACGCGCTGGCTGGCCATGAGGCGGCCATTGTCACCGATATCGCCGGGACTACCCGCGACGTGCTGCGTGAGCATATTCATATCGACGGCATGCCGCTGCACATCATCGACACCGCCGGTCTGCGCGATGCCAGCGACGAAGTTGAACGCATCGGTATCGAACGTGCCTGGCAGGAAATCGAACAGGCCGACCGCGTGCTGTTTATGGTTGATGGCACCACCACCGATGCCGTGGACCCGGCTGACATCTGGCCAGACTTTATCGCCCGTCTGCCGGCCAAACTGCCGATTACCGTGGTGCGTAACAAAGCGGATATTACCGGTGAGACGCTGGGCCTTAGCGAAGTAAATGGCCACTCACTGGTTCGCCTCTCAGCACGTACCGGTGAAGGCGTTGACGTACTGCGTAACCATCTCAAACAGAGCATGGGCTTTGAAACCAATATGGAAGGCGGCTTCCTGGCCCGTCGTCGTCACCTGCAGGCGCTGGCAGAAGCTGCAGAGCATCTCGAGCAGGGTAAAGCCCAACTGCTCGGAGCATGGGCCGGAGAATTGCTGGCTGAGGAGCTACGCCTTGCGCAGCAGAACCTCAGTGAGATCACCGGAGAGTTTACCTCCGACGATCTGCTGGGACGGATTTTCTCCAGCTTCTGTATTGGTAAGTAATTCTTCAGAAATTGGCCATTAATGAAAAATCCCGCCAGCACATTCTCTGGCGGGAACTACATAAATCATCATTTCATCGACAGCAATTTTTCATAGCTGGGATAAATATGCGGGATCTTTTCACTACTGCCATCGGGATAAGTTGCCGTAAGTTTGCCTGGAGCATCTGGAGGTGTCAATGTAACAACTTTATCGAAATGAATGACTGGCTCAATAAGGATGTTTTGAGTATTCCTAAGCCGAAAACGCCTTCGCCATTTTTCAGGGCCGGTATTTCCACCAAATAAGTTCAATGTTGTTTGATTAAATAAATGGCTAATAAATACTTCAGGGAAATAATCCGTTTTTAAGTCAAGATCTCCACTGACCTCTTTTGCCCTCCCTGTCCCATACCCGTCACTGAGGCCATAATCTCCAAAATCAAAGATATAACTGGTCTCAATGACTTCTTTTCCTTTCACCAGTGGAATATT
>NZ_JAOWGT010000075.1:0-125714 GCF_030333005.1 Citrobacter sp. Cpo030
TCTGTGCTACCGTTCGACTTGCATGTGTTAGGCCTGCCGCCAGCGTTCAATCTGAGCCATGATCAAACTCTTCAATTTAAAAGTTTGATGCTCAATGAATTAAACTTCGTAATGAATTACGTGTTCACTCGTTGAGACTTGGTATTCATTTTTCGTCTTGCGACGTTAAGAATCCGTATCTTCGAGTGCCCACACAGATTGTCTGATAAATTGTTAAAGAGCAGTTGCGACGCGCTTTAGCGCTCTGTCGCGAGGTCCCGTATATTACGTTTTCCTCATTCAGAGTCAAGCATTTATTTTTGCTTTTCTCTACGAGATTCTCAGTGGAACCCCGCTGACCCGGCGGCTTGTAATCCGTTGTTCCGTGTCAGTGGAGGCGCATTATAGGGAGTTATTTCAGGCTGACAAGGGGAAATTTAAAATAATCTTCCGAGTGCGCATTTTTTCATCAAAACCACTTAAACTGACAGTTTTTCGAGCGTTTTAAAGCCATAGCGCTGTAGCACAGGCAATAATTGTTCAGCTTCTGTCGTCATTGCCATACAAAATGCGACGTTCTCATCGGTTGATTTCGCATCTGGTGCTTCATGCTCTAACAACCAGGCCGTGCGGCGCGCTATCGCGGCACCAGAATCCACCAGTCTCGTCCCCTCGGGCAGGACCTGTAAAAGCTCTTCCTGTAATAGAGGGAAATGAGTGCAGCCGAGCACTACAGTGTCAGGTGGTTCAGACATCCGCAGCCACGGACGCAGAATACGCCGCAGCTCTTCCAGAGAAACTGTTTCACCGTGTAGCTTCGCTTCCGCAAGTTCCACCAGCTCAGCAGAACCCAACATTGCAATTTGGCATTCGTTAGCGAATCGCGCAATCAGCTCATGGGTATACGAGCGCTTCACCGTTGCACGTGTAGCCAGTAGCCCCACAACACCGTTCGCCGTGAGTCGCGCTGCCGGTTTAATCGCAGGCACCACGCCCACAACCGGGAAAGCAAATTTCTCACGTAACGCAGGGAGCGACACCGTGCTTGCTGTATTACACGCGATGACCGCAAGAGAGAGGGGATAGCGCTGCTGGACCGCAGTCACAATCTCAACAACACGCTCGACGATAAACTCCTCGCTCTTCTCTCCATAAGGAAAGGCGACGTTGTCGAAAGCGTAGATATAGTGGAGATCCGGCAGAAGACGCCGGATCTCGTCATAGACCGACAACCCACCGACGCCGGAATCAAATACCAGCACGGTGGGACGGGGATCAGAAGGTGTAGCTGCCAGACAAGGTGTATTCCCGTCCTGCAGTTGCGTAGCCATAAACTGTCTCGTAATCTTTATCGAACAGGTTGGCGATTTTACCACGAACTGTCAGCTGTGAGGTGATTGGATATGACACTCCGATATCCCACAAGCTGACACCGCCCAATTTAACATCACGATTATTGTCGTAATCATTATCGTAACGTTCACCTATATATTGATAAGCAACGTTCCACCCCAAGTCCTGAACCTGCCCAGTTAACTCATACTTAACCTGCTGTTTTGCTCGGCGATAGAGTACCTTATTCGTATCATCATCCCGCGGGTCAACATACTGTAGCGTCAGGTGATGATCTACCGGGCCTGTCGTAACATTCCCAGTCCATTCCAGCCCTTTAATCGTGGCTGACTTAACGTTGACGTACTGGTTATTCTTGTAATCGATCAGGTTTTGAATTTCATAATGATATGCAGAAAGACGCCAATCAAGCGGCCCTGTCAATCCATCAATCCCTGCTTCCCACTGTTTAGATTCTTCCGGTTTCAAATTCGGGTTGGCTGCAATACCCGGCCCATAGGAAGAAGCAAAACGCGTAGCCCCGTATTGCTGACCAAGTGAAGGAGCCAGGAAACCTGTGCCATAAGAGAGCGTTGCACGGTAGCCATCAACAAACTCCCAGCCTGCAGCAGTCTGCCAGGTGCCATGCCAGCCGAATTGTTCATCATGATCTTCACGGCCTGAGGCTTCCAGCGTGACGCTTTCAATTTGTTGTTGCCCAGTTAGATAAAGTCCGGTCGTATCACGTTTATAAGCGTCCGATTTCGTGGTACTACTGGAAGTCAGCTTTTCTTGTTTCCAGTCGACACCACCGCTAATCGCTCCATGCCCAACCTCAACGTTATTTCCCCACTGAATATAGCGCTGTTCCATATTATCCAGCGTAGCATCCCCCGCATAACGACCGAGTTGATTGCTATAGTTGTAATCTTTGAGATGCTGGTAGTTAGCAATCAGTTGGGCGGAATAGATACCTGAGCTGTAACGAAGGCCGGAATCCCAGGACTGAGTGTAATTCTGAGCTTCGTCATTACCGCCAGCATAGCCATAAGAGCCCTGATCGTAATCGCTATTCGCCGTGTAGCCGTAACCACGGAAGAAACCGGAGAAGTTATCGTTAAACTTGTGCTGCAAGCCGCCCCAGAACAGTTTGTTGCGATAACCATCGCGATCGCTGTCGCCGCTGTAAGGGGAATCAGGTTGAATGTTAAAACCTTTGGTCGTCTGGTAAGCGCCAGCCGCCGTCACCATCGTGTTACCAAATCGTTTTTTTATCGTGCCGTCGTAGGTCTGATAACCATCAGTCCCCATACCTGCGTTGATCTGTGATTTCTCTTCATCACTCATCGTAATGATGTTAACCACACCACCGATCGCGCCAGACCCGTACACTGCTGAACGCGGCCCGCGAATGTATTCAACACGTTGCACCAACGATACCGGAATCTGACCAATATCAATCGCATTACCGATGCCCGCACGCGCCATCGGCACGCCATCAATCAATACCAGGACATGCCGGGACTCAGTACCGCGAACATACAGCGAGGAGCTTTTCCCCATACCGCCGCTTTGCGAAATATCTACGCCCGGCAATCGGCGCATGACATCATTGAGATCTTTTGACTGCCAGCGCTGAATATCTTCACGCGTCACCACATCAGTGGGGGCAAGGACGGTGTTAACAGGCTGCTGAAAACGGTTGGCAGTAACGACGAGAGTATCTGGGCTAGTATCCTGTGCCCAACCAGAAAATGCCGTGACGGACAGTGCCGTGCACAGCAACGATTTTTTAATCATTGTAAAGCATCCACAATATAAGAAGGATGCCGTAGGTCCCACCGATAGTACGCGATGATGAAAGCCAGATGCGACGTTAGCCGGCAGGTCTTCGGGCTTGGAGGCAACTTAAAGAGACGATAACTTCCCACGGCATGCCGCAGTGTCTGCACCAGGTGCGCTCATCCCCTACCTTCCTTACCGCTGCGCGTCAGCTCCAGATTCACACTGGATTCCCTTTTAACTCACAGGACCGGAAAACGGATGCTACAGTTTGTTACAACCCACTGTCCAGACCACGCATCACAATATCGGAAATCATCAATGACTGGACATCTGTTGAGCAATCCCTACAATCCCCGCGTACTTTTATTTTTCAGGACGCATCATGACCCCCGAACACCTTCCGACAGAACAGTACGACGCACAGTTAGCTGAAAAAGTGGTGCGTCTGCAGAGCTTAATGACGCCATTTTATGCACAGGCTCCGGAAGTGTTTCGCTCACCGGTCAGCCACTACCGTATGCGCGCGGAATTCCGCCTGTGGCATGACGGTGATGATCTGTACCACATCATGTTCGACAGCCAGACCAAAAACCGTATCCGTGTCGACAGCTTCCCGGCGGCCAGCGAGCTTATCAATACGCTGATGACGGCAATGATCGACGGCGTTCGTAATAACCACATCCTGCGCCACAAACTGTTCCAGATTGATTACCTCACGACCCTGAGCGATCAGGCGGTGGTATCGATGCTGTACCATAAAAAGCTGGATGATGAATGGCGTCAGGAAGCCGAAGCACTGCGGGATGCGCTGCGGGCGCAAAACCTGAATGTGCATTTGATTGGCCGGGCAACCAAAACCAAAATCGAGCTGGATCAGGACTATATTGACGAACGCTTGCCGGTGGCGGGTAAAGAGATTATCTATCGGCAGGTTGAGAACAGCTTCACCCAGCCGAATGCCGCCATGAATATTCAGATGTTGGAATGGGCGATTGATGTCACCAGGGGCTCAAAAGGCGACCTGCTTGAACTGTACTGCGGCAATGGCAATTTCTCGTTAGCCCTCGCACAAAACTTCAACCGCGTGCTGGCCACTGAAATCGCCAAGCCATCCGTGGCTGCTGCACAGTACAACATTGCGGCTAACCATATTGATAACGTACAAATTATCCGCATGGCGGCTGAAGAGTTTACTCAGGCGATGAACGGCGTTCGCGAATTTAACCGTTTGCAGGGGATCGATCTGAAGAGTTACCAGTGTGAAACTATCTTCGTTGACCCACCGCGCAGCGGTCTGGACAGCGAAACGGAGAAAATGGTGCAGGCGTATCCGCGTATTCTGTACATCTCCTGCAACCCGGAGACATTGTGTAAGAACCTGGAAACGTTAAGCCAGACGCACACTGTTTCACGTCTGGCTCTGTTCGATCAGTTCCCGTATACGCACCATATGGAGTGCGGCGTACTGTTAACCAAGAAGTAAGACAGAACGTAGGCTGGATAAGCGCTACCTGTTCAGATTGCCGGATAGCGGCGTTGCCTTATCCGGCCTACCGCTACAACTGTTACTCCGCAATTTCCTGTTTACGGTTACGGACTTTAAAGCCGATCCAGAACACCAGAATCACAGACAGTACCGCCGGGAAGAAGTTAGAGCCAATATCCGGATATTCAGCGCGTACCACAGTGCTGTACAACAGAACGCCGAGGATAAAGCAGGCGGCAGCCAGGCCCGGCAATCCCACAGGCATAGTGCGATTCTGATAGCGTTGATGCAGACAATACACCGTCAGCACCAGCGAAATGATCGGGAATACTGAGAATGGCACAATGGAGCTAAACAGCGCCGCAAATGTACCATTGATCGATAAGCCAGCAACCAGCGCCAGCAGCAGCGTACCTTTATCTTGACCTGACTGTTTCATTGCTTGTCCTTCTCGTTACTCGGAGTGGTGCGTCATCTTCTCTTGTTCACGGCGGTACCAATAAAATGCGCCTTTCGCGATCATGCGTAGTTGCAATACCAGCCGCTCTTCCAGCTGTCGACGCTGCTCGGCGCCAACATCCAGTGCTTCTGCCCCGGCGCTGAACACAATGGTTACCATGGCTTCGGCTTGCGCTTCAGTAAACGCACGAGGCATATGGTTTTCGAGTTCCAGATAGTCCGCAAGTTCCGCAATGAAGTGCTGAATTTCACGAGCGACCGCTGCACGAAACGCTGCGGATGTCCCCGAACGCTCGCGCAATAATAAACGGAAGGCGTTGGGATTGTTGCCGATGAACTCCATAAATGTTGAGACCGAGGTGCGGATCACACTCCCGCCCTTCGCGATACGCTGGCGCGCCTGGCGCATCAACTGACGCAGCATCAGACCGCTCTCGTCCACCATCGTCAGGCCGAGTTCATCCACATCGCGGAAATGGCGATAAAACGAGGTTGGCGCAATGCCCGCTTCACGAGCAACTTCGCGTAAACTGAGGCTGGCAAAACTACGCTCAGCGCTCAGTTGACTAAATGCGGCTTCTACCAGCGAACGCCGGGTTTTTTCTTTTTGTTGCGCTCTAACGCCCATCACGATGTCTGAATCCTTCCACATACCTTGCTGGCACTATACCAGAGATTAGGCGGTTGGCATGGCTTTGTGAATGTTTGTTTACGCGCAGTTTGTGCTTCGACTTCGCAAAAAAGCACAACGATAATTGGGTTATCTCAACAACGATGTTACTATTCTGTTGCTTTTATGTATAAGAACAGGTAAGCCTGACCATGTCACATTCTTACGATTACGATGCAATAGTAATAGGTTCCGGTCCCGGCGGCGAAGGCGCGGCAATGGGTCTGGTTAAGCAAGGAGCGCGCGTCGCGGTGATTGAGCGCTATCATAACGTCGGCGGAGGTTGTACCCACTGGGGCACCATCCCGTCGAAAGCTCTCCGCCACGCCGTCAGCCGCATTATTGAATTCAATCAGAACCCACTGTACAGCGACCACTCCCGACTCCTTCGTTCTTCTTTCGCCGATATTCTCAACCACGCTGATAACGTTATTAATCAGCAAACACGTATGCGGCAAGGATTTTACGAACGCAACCACTGCGAAATTTTGCAGGGAAATGCCCGTTTTGTTGATGAACACACGATTGCCCTGGAATGTCACGACGGTACGGTGGAAACGCTGACTGCGGATAAGTTTGTTATTGCCTGCGGTTCGCGTCCTTATCGCCCTGTTGATGTCGACTTTTCGCATCCCCGGGTTTACGACAGTGACTCTATCCTGAGCCTGCACCACGAACCCCGTCATGTGCTGATTTATGGCGCGGGGGTCATTGGCTGTGAATATGCGTCGATCTTCCGTGGAATGGACGTCAAAGTTGATTTAATCAACACCCGCGATCGTCTGCTGGCATTCCTCGATCAGGAGATGTCCGACTCGCTGTCTTACCACTTCTGGAACAGCGGTGTGGTCATTCGCCACAACGAAGAGTACGAGAAGATTGAAGGTTGCGATGACGGCGTCATCATGCACCTGAAGTCCGGTAAGAAACTGAAGGCCGACTGCCTGCTGTACGCCAATGGACGTACCGGTAATACCGATTCGCTGGCGCTGGAAAATATTGGTCTGAAAACCGACAGCCGTGGGCAATTGAAGGTCAACAGCATGTACCAGACGGCGCTGCCGCATGTGTACGCCGTAGGGGATGTGATCGGTTATCCGAGCCTGGCATCGGCAGCCTACGACCAGGGACGCATTGCCGCCCAGGCACTGGTAAAAGGCGAAGCCACCGCGCATCTGATCGAAGATATCCCAACCGGGATTTATACCATTCCGGAAATCAGCTCCGTTGGTAAAACCGAACAGCAGCTCACGGCAATGAAAGTTCCCTACGAAGTTGGCCGCGCCCAGTTTAAACATCTGGCACGTGCACAAATCGTGGGCATGAGTGTCGGAACGCTGAAGATCCTGTTCCATCGCGAAACCAAAGAGATTCTGGGGATCCACTGCTTTGGGGAGCGCGCGGCCGAAATTATTCACATCGGACAAGCGATAATGGAGCAAAAAGGTGGTGGTAACACTATCGAGTACTTCGTTAACACCACCTTTAACTACCCAACCATGGCAGAAGCCTATCGGGTAGCGGCGCTAAATGGCTTAAACCGCCTGTTTTAACGCACTGTCGAAATGGCCATCCATTGATCCACGGATGGCCTCTGCCAGCTGTTCATAACGGCTGCGCAGCGGCGAACCAGGACGGTACACCAGACCAATCGTGCGACGCGGTTCGGGTTTAATGCATGGCAGATAAACGACACCATCACGCTTACGCTCCGGCGGAACGGCCAGCGCAGGCAGCAAGGTAATACCACTGCCTGCCGCCACCATGTTACGCAGCGTTTCCAGACTGGTTGCCCGAAAATGGGTATCTTCATCAGCACCCGCTTCAAAGCAGAAACCCATCGCCTGATCGCGCAGACAGTGGCCATCTTCCAGCATCAGCAGTTTTTCACCCGCCAGATCGGACATCGGTACACAGTCACGGTTTGCCCATGGGTGATCTTCATAGATCGCCAGCAGCATAGGCTCATCAAATAATGGTACTTCGATGAACGCCTCACTCTCTTTCACCAGCGCCAGGATGACGCAGTCGAGCTTACCGCTATCCAGTTGCGCCAACAGCTGATGCGTCTGCGCCTCATGGAGATACATTTCCAGTTTTGGGAAGGTCTGGTGCAACATCGGAATAATATGCGGCAGCAGGTATGGCCCCACCGTTGGGATCAAACCAATATGCAGCGGGCCAGACATTGTCTCGCCTTGTTGGCTTGCCATCTCCTTGAGCACTTTGACCTCGCGCAGCACGGTGCGCGCCTGATCCACCAGCAGCAAACCAGCCTGGGTGAACAGCACCTTGCGACTCGTACGCTCCAGCAACATGACGCCAAGCTCATCTTCCAGCTTGCGGATCTGCCCGCTCAGCGTGGGTTGGCTAACGTGACAGGAGTCTGCCGCTCGTCGGAAGTGACGATGTTCGGCTAGCGCTACCAGGTATTCAAGATCACGAATATTCATTATTCATCCTCCATCGCCACGATAGTTCGTAGCGATAGGTAGCATAGCAACGAACGATTATCCCTATCAAGCTTTCTGTTTAATAATGCACCACAGAAACGGAACGGTACCCCTTTAACCCTTGAAGCTACTGTCCGTTTTGAGAGTTTCTCTCATACTCGAAATAACTAAAGCCAACGTGAACTTTTGCGGACCTTGCGTCCGCATTTTTTTTGCATAAAAAAGCCCGGCGTCGCAAAGCTCGGCCGGGTTATGGTTTGGTAGGCCTGATAAGCGTAGCGCTACCAGGCAGAACGGCGCATAGTGCCGGATGGCGGCTTCGCCTTATCCGACCTACAGGCGCGCCTTAGCGTAGTCGATCGCCTGCGCAACCTGCTGTGGCGAAACGCCACCTTTCGCCGCGCGTTTATCCAGACACGATTGCAACGAGAGGATCGGGTAAACGTCATCGCCGATCACCTGGCTAAACTTTTGTAAGTCGGCAAGCGACAGCGCTTCCAGCGGTTTGCCCTGACGAATCGCCTCGACCACCGTTTCCCCTACAATATGGTGCGCTTCGCGGAACGGGACGCCTTTCGCCACCAGATAATCCGCCAGCTCAGTGGCGTTAGCATAACCCTGCTGCGCCGCTTCCTGACAACGCGGACGTTTCACCTGGATGCCATCCAGCACCAGCGCGGCCATATGCAGACAGTCCAGCCAGGTGTCGAGCGCGTCGAACAGCCCTTCTTTGTCTTCCTGCATATCTTTGTTGTATGCCAGCGGGAGGCCTTTTAAAGTCATCATCATGCCGGTCAGCGCACCCTGCACGCGACCGCATTTGCCACGGATCAGCTCCAGCGCATCCGGATTTTTCTTCTGCGGCATCAAAGATGAACCCGAAGTCACACGATCGGACAGTTCAACAAAGCCCGCTTCGCCGGTGTTAAAGAAAATCAGATCTTCAGCAAAACGCGACAGGTGTACCATGCCGATAGAGGCGTCGGAGAGTAACTCCAGCACGTGGTCACGGTCAGAAACGCTGTCCAGGCTGTTGCGCGTTGCCGAGGCAAAGCCCAACCAACCCGCCAACTGCTCGCGATCGATTTCATACGCCGTACCCGCCAGCGCGCCGCAGCCTAACGGACTGACGTCCAGGCGTTTGAGCGCATCCTGCAGGCGGCTCTCGTCACGCGCCAACATTTCAACATAGGCCAGACACCAGTGAGCAAACGTCACCGGCTGCGCACGTTGCAGGTGGGTGTAACCCGGCATGACGGCGTCCTGGTTATTCTCCGCCGTCACCACCAGCGCAGTTTGCAACTGACGATTGGCCGACAGTAATTCGATAACCGTGTCTTTACACCACAGCTTGAGATCGGTTGCGACCTGGTCATTACGGCTACGTCCGGTATGCAGTTTTTTACCAAGCTGGCCGACTTTATCAATCAGCTTACCTTCCACCCAACTGTGAATATCTTCGGCATCGCTTTGCAAAATCTGCTGAGGATTCGCACGAACCTCTTCCAGCAGGTTATTCAGCGCCTCTTCCAACTGCAGCTGTTCATCGGCGGTCAGTACACCGACTGTTACCAACGCTTTGGACCAGGCCACAGAGCCAACAATATCCTGTTCTGCCAGGCGGTAGTCAAAACGCAACGAGTCGTTGAACTGTTTGAACCGCTGATCTGCTGCCTGTGTAAAACGCCCACCCCAAAGTGCCATAACAAATTTCCTTAATATGATATTTTTGCCCGGTGGCGCTGCGCTTACCGGGCCAACAAAACCCACGTAGGCCGGATAAGGCGAAGCCGCCATCCGGCACATTAATAGTTAAGCCAGAATACGCGTACCAATTGGCGTGCCGTTAAACAGCGCCGGGAGTTGCTCTGCATGACGCCAGGAGGCGATATCCACCGGACGGCCCAGCGTACGCGCGGCATCCAGCGCCGCATTCACCTTCACAATCATGCCATCAGTAATGATGCCCTGTTCAATCAGCTGTTCCGCTTTCGCCGCGGTCATTTCGGCAATGCGCTGGCCTTTGCCATCCAGAATACCGCTCACATCAGAGAGCAGGATCAGATCCGCACCCAGCGTTGCCGCCAGCGCCGTTGCCGCCTGATCGGCATTCACGTTCATCAGCAGCCCATCATCAGTGACGCCAATAGAGCTTACTACCGGCAGAAAACTGCTTTCCAGCAGCGTGTTAATCAGCTTAGGCGAACCCGGCTGCGCCAGTCCAACATGACCCAGTTCTTTATCGAGCGGCGTCACTTTTACGCTGTCGCCATCGCCAAGATACAGACCCACAGACGCGATGTGATGCTTTTTCGCCCAGGCCAGCAAAGTTTTATTCGCCGTTCCCGCCAGGGCACCGGTAATAATGTCAATTTGATCGGCTGGCGTGATGCGCAGGCCATTTTTCTTTTTCACCGGCAGGTTAAGCTGCTTCATCAGCTCGTCGACCACGCAGCCGCCACCGTGCACAATGACCAGCGGACGCTGGTGCGACTCACGATAATTCACCAGTGCGGTAAACAAGCGCTCCAGCGCCTCTTCGCTATCCAGTAAAACGCCGCCCAGCTTGATAATTAATGGATTCATTGTTGCACCCTTAAATAAGAGACTGCGTTTGGGCAAAGCCAAAACGAATATTTGCGCACTGCATCGCCTGTGCCGCCGCGCCTTTCAATAAGTTGTCTTCCGTCGCCACGACGATCAGGTGTTCACCCTGTACGGCAAACCCGATATCACAGAATGGTAATCCAACCACATTCTTCAGTGCCGGAACCCCTTTGTCATACAGACGCACCAGCGGTTTATCGCCATACGCCTGTTGCAGCGTCTGAGCCACCTGAGCATGGGTTACACCCGCCTTAAGGCGGCAAGTGATAGTTTCCAGAATTCCGCGCGGGAAGTTGCCCAGATGTGGGGTGAAAATCACTTCAGCCCCCAGATGAGTGGCGATTTCCGGCTGATGACGATGGGTAAACACGCCATACGGTTGCAGGCTTACTTCGCAAAAACTATTAGAGATAGCCGCTTTACGGCCCGCGCCGCTCACGCCGCTGGTCGCATTAATTACCGGCCACTGGCTGAGATCCAGCAGCCCGGCATCAATCAACGGCTTCAGCGAAAGCTGTGCCGCCGTCGGGTAACAACCCGGCACAGCAATCAGATTCGCCTCTTTCAGTTTGTCCGCATTCCACTCCGCCAGCCCGTAAACCGCCTGCTCCAGCAGGTCGGGATGCTGATGGGTAAAGCCATAATATTTTTCATAGAACGCGCCGTCGTTGACGCGAAACGCGCCAGAGAGGTCAAACACCACGCAACCGGCCTGCAAAAACTGCGGAGCCAGGTCATGACTCACCTCATGAGCCGTTGCGAGGAACACAACATCCAACCCTGCGCTAAACTCGCTGATATCTGACATTGGCTGCAACGGTAAATCGACAATGCCTTTCAACTGCGGATGCAAATCGGAGATTAATTTTCCTGCATCATTGCTTTGCGCTGAGACGGTCAAAGCGGTTATGGTCATATCAGGATGGCGATTTACATAGGTCACAAGCTCTGCGCCGGCATAGCCACTGGCGCCCACAATCAGCGTATTCAACATCGGGGCTGCTCACCTTCTTAGATTCTGTTGCCAGGTATAAGCCTTTATCACCTCACCTTACACTTGGTGGGTTTTATTACGCTCAACGTTAATGTATTTTTATTCACAAATACTGCATGAATATTGATACTATCATGACCCGAGGTGTGTCAACAATGAAAAACAATTTACCGCCATTTATCGAGATTTACCGCGCTCTGATTGCCACGCCATCGATTAGCGCTACCGAAGAAGCGCTCGATCAAAGCAATGCAGGTTTAATCACTCTGTTGGCGGGCTGGTTTAAAGATTTAGGCTTCAATGTGGAGGTCCAGCCGGTTCCCGATACGCGAAATAAATTCAATATGCTGGCGAGCATTGGACAGGGCGCTGGTGGTCTGTTGTTGGCGGGCCATACCGATACCGTACCCTTTGACGACGGACGCTGGACGCGCGACCCGTTCACTCTGACCGAGCATGACAATAAGCTGTATGGTTTGGGTACGGCGGACATGAAAGGCTTCTTCGCCTTTATCCTCGACGCGTTGCGTGATGTCGACGTCACGAAGCTGAAAAAGCCCCTCTACATTCTGGCCACTGCCGACGAAGAGACCAGCATGGCGGGAGCACGCTATTTCTCTGAAACCACCGCTCTGCGCCCGGACTGCGCGATTATTGGCGAACCCACTTCACTCCAACCGGTTCGCGCGCACAAAGGTCATATCTCTAATGCGATACGCATTCTGGGGCAGTCGGGTCATTCAAGCGATCCGGCGCGTGGCGTTAATGCGATTGAACTGATGCATGATGCCATCGGCCATATCATGCATCTGCGCGATGACCTGAAAGCGCGCTATCACCATGATGCCTTTACCGTTCCGTATCCAACGTTAAATTTGGGCCACATCCACGGCGGCGACGCCGCCAACAGAATCTGCGCCTGCTGCGAACTGCATATGGATATTCGACCGCTACCGGGTATGACGCTAAACGATCTCAATGGGTTACTTAACGAAGCGCTGGCCCCTGTCAGCGAACGCTGGCCGGGTCGCCTGACCGTATCGGAACTGCATCCGCCGATTCCAGGCTATGAGTGTCCGCCTGACCATCAACTGGTAGAGGTGGTTGAGAAACTGCTGGGCGCACAGACTGAAGTGGTGAACTACTGCACCGAAGCGCCATTTATCCAGACGCTTTGCCCGACGCTGGTATTGGGTCCAGGTTCTATTAATCAGGCGCATCAGCCGGATGAATATCTGGAAACACGCTTTATTAAGCCAACTCGCGAATTAATCACCCAGGTTGTGCATCATTTTTGCTGGCATTAACTACTTGTCACCCCGCTAATCCTTAAGTGGTAAGCGGGGTGATTTTTTAACATTTCCATAAGCAACGCTTATTTGATTGGATGTGAATTAAATAACGTAAATTCACGGCATTTATTCGTTTGCTGAACCGATTTCGCAGCAATTGACGTCACGTGTTTTACGTGGCTTTATAAAAGACGGCTAAAAAGTTAAGTCCGCAAGATTTCGCGTGATAGTCAGGCGCGAAAGATACAGGACATATTCAAAATAGATGGGGTGTCTGGGTTAATATGAACGAACAATATTCCGCGTTGCGTAGTAATGTCAGTATGCTCGGCAAAGTGCTGGGAGAGACCATCAAGGATGCGCTGGGAGAGAACATTCTTGATCGCGTAGAAACAATTCGTAAGCTGTCCAAATCATCTCGCGCTGGCAATGAAGTTAATCGCCAGGAATTGCTCACCACACTGCAAAATCTGTCTAACGACGAGCTACTGCCGGTTGCCCGCGCATTTAGCCAGTTCCTGAACCTGGCCAACACCGCCGAGCAATACCACAGCATTTCGCCAAAAGGCGAAGCAGCCAGCAACCCGGAAGTGATTGCTCGCACTCTGCGTAAACTGAAAGAGCAGCCCAACCTCAATGACGCCACCATCAAGAAAGCCGTAGAATCACTCTCTCTGGAGCTGGTACTCACCGCCCACCCGACCGAGATCACTCGTCGTACGCTGATCCATAAAATGGGTGAAGTGAACGCCTGCCTCAAGCAGCTTGATAACAAAGACCTCGTCGATTATGAACGCAACCAACTGATGCGCCGTCTGCGTCAACTCATTGCTCAGTCCTGGCATACGGATGAGATCCGCAAGCTGCGCCCAAGCCCGGTTGATGAAGCCAAATGGGGTTTCGCGGTAGTTGAAAACAGCCTGTGGGAAGGTGTGCCGAACTACCTGCGCGAGCTGAATGAACAACTGGAAGAGCATCTTGGATATAAGCTGCCGGTTGATTTTGTCCCGGTTCGATTTACTTCCTGGATGGGCGGTGACCGTGATGGTAACCCGAACGTAACGGCAGATATCACCCGTCACGTGCTGCTGCTCAGCCGCTGGAAAGCGACAGACCTGTTCCTGAAAGACATCCAGTTTCTGATTTCTGAGCTGTCGATGGTGGATGCCACGCCGGAGCTGATGGCGCTGGTAGGCGAAGAAGGTGCAGCTGAACCTTATCGCTATCTGATGAAAACCCTGCGTTCTCGTCTGATGGCAACCCAGGCCTGGCTGGAAGCCCGTCTGAAAGGCGAGAAATTGCCGAAACCTGCGGGACTTCTCACCCAAAACGAGCAGCTCTGGGACCCGCTGTATGCGTGCTACCAGTCACTGCAGGCCTGTGGCATGGGTATTATCGCCAATGGCGAATTGCTCGACACCCTTAGGCGCGTGAAGTGTTTCGGCGTGCCGCTGGTGCGTATTGATATTCGTCAGGAAAGCACCCGTCACACTGAAGCCCTGGGCGAACTGACCCGTTATCTGGGCATTGGCGACTACGAAAACTGGTCGGAAGCGGATAAACAAGCTTTCCTGATCCGCGAACTGAATTCCAAGCGTCCGTTGCTGCCACGTAACTGGGAGCCGAGCAATGACACCCGCGAAGTGCTCGACACCTGTCGGGTCATTGCCGAAGCCCCATATGGCTCCATTGCCGCCTATGTTATCTCGATGGCGAAAACTCCGTCGGATGTGCTGGCCGTGCATCTGCTGCTGAAAGAAGCCGGAATTGGTTTTGCTATGCCGGTCGCTCCGCTATTTGAAACGCTGGACGACCTCAACAATGCCGATGACGTCATGTCGCAACTGTTGAATATCGACTGGTACCGCGGATTTATTCAGGGCAAACAGATGGTCATGATTGGCTACTCTGATTCCGCAAAAGACGCGGGCGTGATGGCGGCCTCCTGGGCGCAATACCAGGCTCAGGACGCGCTAATCAAAACCTGCGAAAAAGCCGGTATCGAACTGACGCTGTTCCACGGTCGCGGTGGTTCCATTGGTCGCGGCGGCGCGCCTGCCCATGCAGCGCTACTCTCTCAACCGCCGGGCAGCCTGAAAGGTGGTCTGCGCGTGACAGAACAAGGGGAGATGATCCGCTTTAAGTACGGCCTGCCGGAAGTGACCATCAGCAGCCTGTCGCTGTATACCGGAGCAATTCTGGAGGCCAACCTGTTGCCACCGCCAGAACCGAAAGATAGCTGGCGTCATATCATGGATGAACTTTCCGATATTTCCTGCGAGCTCTATCGTGGATATGTGCGTGAAAACAAAGACTTCGTCCCTTATTTCCGCTCAGCTACACCGGAGCAGGAACTGGGTAAACTCCCGCTCGGTTCACGTCCAGCAAAACGCCGTCCGACCGGCGGGGTAGAGTCTCTGCGCGCCATTCCGTGGATCTTCGCCTGGACGCAGAACCGCCTGATGCTCCCGGCCTGGCTGGGTGCAGGTACCGCGCTGCAAAAAGTGGTTGAAGACGGCAAGCAAAGCGAACTTGAAGCCATGTGCCGCGACTGGCCATTCTTCTCCACACGCCTTGGCATGCTGGAAATGGTTTTCGCGAAAGCAGACCTGTGGCTGGCAGAGTATTACGATCAGCGCCTGGTCAAAAAAGATCTGTGGCCGTTGGGTGCAGAGCTACGCCAACGCCTGGCAGCAGATATCGATGTCGTACTGGCGATTGCCAACGACTCACATTTGATGGCCGACCTGCCGTGGATTGCCGAGTCCATTCAGTTAAGAAATATTTATACTGACCCGCTAAACGTATTACAGGCAGAGCTGTTACACCGCTCACGCCTGGCGGAAGAGCAAGGCAATGCACCGGACCCTCGCGTGGAACAAGCATTGATGGTCACAATCGCTGGTGTCGCCGCTGGTATGCGTAATACAGGCTAACATCCCTCCCCCGTCGCCTTCGTGCTATTATTCGGAGGCGACGGCAAAAACCGCTGTTACAACCACTTCATTTTCAATATATTCCCCCTCGAATATATTCACTAAATGAATATATAGATGGCAAAACACGATCCTAAGATCGTGATGCTTCAGTTCCTCTTAATGTTTAAGTGCTACTCTTGGCGCTACAATTAAAGACAGGCTTACATTATGCAATCCTTACACCCCCAGTCTAAACCTAAATTTAGCTGGAAAGCCCTGGGTTGGGCGCTCCTCTATTTTTGTTTTTTTTCCAGTTTACTCCAGGTCGTTATTCTCTTATCCGGCTATAGCGGAACTAATGGTTTACGCGACTCCTTACTGTTCAGTTCGCTGTGGTTGATTCCGGTATTCTTATTTCCAAACCGTATCCGCGTTATTGCTGCCGTCATTGGCGTAATGCTATGGGCGGCCTCGCTGGCTGCTCTAAGCTATTACGTCATTTACGGACAAGAGTTCTCGCAAAGCGTTCTGTACGTAATGTTTGAAACCAATGCGAACGAAGCCAGCGAATATCTGAGCCAATATTTCAGTCTGAAGATTGTCTTAATTGCGCTGGCCTATACAGCTGTGGCAATTCTGCTATGGACACGTCTGCGTCCTGTGCATATTCCATCACCCTGGCGCTATCTGGTGTCGTTTGCACTGTTATACGGTTTGATTCTGCATCCGATGACGGTGAACACGTTTATCAAACATAAACCATTTGAAAAAACGTTGAATGGTCTCGCCTCACGCATGGAACCAGCTGCGCCATGGCAATTCATCTCCGGTTATTATCAGTATCGTCAGCAGTTGACCGCGCTGAACAGCCTGCTGAATGAGAACAATGCCCTACCGCCGTTGGCCAACTTTAAAGACAGCTCAGGTGATGCACCGCGTACGCTGGTACTGGTGATTGGCGAATCAACGCAACGTGGCCGCATGAGCCTGTACGGTTACCCACGCGAAACAACGCCGGAACTGGATGCGCTGCATAAATCCGATCCTAACTTCACCGTGTTCAATAATGTCGTGACCTCCCGTCCGTACACCATTGAAATCCTGCAGCAGGCGCTGACCTTCGCTAACGAGAAGAACCCGGATCTGTATCTGACTCAGCCGTCCCTGATGAACATGATGAAACAGGCAGGTTATAAAACCTTCTGGATCACCAATCAGCAGACGATGACTGCCCGCAACACCATGCTGACAGTGTTCTCTAAGCAGACGGATAAACAGTTCTATATGAACCAGCAGCGTACACAAAGTGCACGCGAATATGACAGCAACGTGCTGGCACCGTTTAAAGAAGTACTGGCTGACCCTGCACCGAAAAAGTTCATCATCGTGCACCTGCTGGGAACGCATATTAAGTACAAATTCCGCTATCCGGATGGTCAGGGTAAGTTCGACAATAATATCGACAATGTGCCCGCTGGCCTGAGTGACGATGAGCTGGAAGCTTACAACGATTACGACAGCGCGAATGTTTACAATGACCATATCATTGCCAGTCTGATCAAAGACTATAAAGCGACCGATCCGAACGGCTTCCTGCTGTACTTCTCCGATCATGGAGAAGAGGTATACGATACGCCGCCGCATAAAACGCAGGGTCGTAATGAAGACAACCCAACACGTCATATGTATACGGTGCCGTTCCTGCTGTGGACCTCGGAAAAATGGCAGGCTGCACACCCGCGTGACTTCTCACAGGATGTGAATCGTAAATACAGCAGCTCAGAGCTTATCCACACCTGGTCTGATTTAGCGGGCTTCACCTATGATGGTTTCGATCCAACTCGTGCCATTACCAGCCCGCAGTTCAAAGAGACGACCCGCTGGATTGGCAACCCGTACAAAAAGAATGCCCTGATTGATTACGATACCCTGCCTTACGACGATCAAATCGGTAATCAGTAACAGTCTGCCGGATGCGCTACGCTTATCCGGCCTACAGCTCGCAAAGACTTGTAGGCCGGATAAGGCATTAGCCGCCATCCGGCAATAATCACTTGAGGGCGATTGTTTTCAACGTTACTGTTTCCCTGTCTGCTGCCTGCAAGGGATTAACATGTATCACGACATCAGCCACCTGCTCTCTCGCCTGATCAACGGCCCCACGCCGCTGCGCCAGATTTACTTTGCCAGCACCAGTAGCTCAACGCCGGAACTGGCGTATCAGGTCGATTTTCCCCGACTGGAGATTGTGCTGGAAGGTGAATTCACCGATAACGGTGTTGCTGGAGCATCCGCGACGTTACAGCCTTACGATGCCTTGTTCGTTCCGGCTGGTGGCTGGAACTTTCCACAGTGGCTCACACCGGTGACCACGCTCAGTATCTTATTTGGCAAACAGCAACTGGGTTTTAGCATCGTGCAGTGGGACGGTAAGCAATATCAAAACCTTACCCGTCAGCACGTCGCGCGGCGTGGACCGCGTATTGGCTCATTCCTGCTGCAAACGCTCAATGAAATGCAGATGCAGCCACAGGAGCAGCAAACCGCCAGGCTAATCGTTGCGAGCTTGCTGAGCCACTGCCGCGATTTGCTCGGCAGCCAGATCCAAACCGCATCACGCAGTCAGGCGCTTTTCGAAGCCATTCGCAACTATATTGACGAACGCTACGCTTCACCGCTCACCCGAGAATCCGTCGCGCAGGCGTTTTACATCTCACCCAATTATCTTTCCCACCTTTTTCAAAAAACGGGCGCTATCGGGTTTAACGAATACCTGAACCACACGCGGCTGGAACACGCAAAAACGCTATTGAAGGGTTACGAGCTGAAGATTAAAGAAGTGGCGCACACCTGTGGGTTTGTTGACAGCAACTACTTCTGCCGCCTGTTTCGCAAAAATACCGAACGTTCGCCATCAGAATACCGTCGGCAGTACCACAGCCAGTTGACGGAGATAAAAACTAATCCAGAGTAAGATGCGTGTGCTGTGGCGCTGAAAGCAGCTTTCGCACGGCGCTCATCACCCGCTGCGGCTCACGCAGAAATGCGCTAATGCCCGACTGAACGTATCGGCTCTGCGTAAAACGCTCTGCTCCTGCCGGTTCAATATCAGTAATCAGCAACACCACATCAGCGCGGTTAATATCCTCTTCCGTCAGGCGATTTTCGGTACCCAATGCACCCTGAGTTTCGATCTTGATACTCCATTTTTCTTGCTGGCAGAGTTTCTCCAGCCGCTCAGCTGCCATATAGGTATGGGCCACGCCGCTTACGCACGCGGTGACAGCAACCAGATATCGTACAGGTGCGATGGTCATACTATCCTCCTACTGTTACCTGAAATCCGGCGCATTCTGCCATCTTACGTATACTATCCACCTCTTGCGCCGTCGGTACGGGCACTTCTTTCATCAACCAGGGCAAACCGAGCAGGCTGTATTTTGGCTCGCCATATTGATGAAACGGTAGCAGGTGTACCTGCTTTATGCCTAGTGATGACAACATCGTCAACACATGCTGCGTGTTATCTGAATTCATCGTAAAGCCCGGAATCAGCGGCAGGCGAGGTATGACATTAACCCCTTCCTCCACCAATAGCCGTAAATTCGCCAGTACACGCGGTAGGTTCATGTTGATGACCTCACGAGCCAGATCTCGATCCATTATTTTGAGATCGAACAGCACCTCATCACACTCTTTTGCCAGCGATAACAAGCGACCGGCCGGCGCATCGCCAGCCGTTTCAATTGCACAGCGCACATCCCAGCGCCGCAGACGTTGCAGGAATCGTGCGGCAAAGGGCGCTTGCATCAGCACTTCACCGCCGGAAAGCGTCACCCCCCCGCCAGAGGTGCGAAAGAAAATATCATCTTTCATCACTTCACGTTCCAGCTCGTCCAGCGTGATATCACGACCAATACGCTCAAACGCACCGGAGGGGCACTCGTCAGCATCACGCAGACAGGGTGTGCAGTGCAGGCATTTACTCTCCCGCCGTACCGTTTCAATACGTGGGGAGAGAGATTCAGGGTTAGCACACCAAGGGCAGGTATGCGGACAGCCTTTAAAAAAGACGACCGTACGAATACCCTGCCCATCATTCAGTGAGTAACGCTGAATGTTGAATATACGCGCGACGTCCTCGCCACGAGGGTCAATTACCTCACAGTTGATGCGCGGTGCGGCGAATGATGTCATCCTGGATCTCCTTCGACAACTCGACAAAGAAGGCGCTGTAACCCGCCACACGCACCACCAGCCCGGTGAAATCGTGCGGGCGCTGCTGCGCTTCGCGCAATGTGTCGGCATTCACCACGTTAAACTGGATATGCTGGAGTTTGAGCTGGGTAAATGCCCGCAGAAAATCCGCCAGCTTGCGTAAACCGGCCTCACCTTCCAGTGTGGCTGGCGTAAACTTCACGTTCAGCAACGTCCCATTGGAAAGCAGTGTGTTATCCAGCTTGCTGACCGACTTCAATACCGCCGTCGGTCCTTGCATATCCTGTCCCAGCATCGGCGACAGCCCCCCATCTGCCAGTTGCTCTCCGGCGAAGCGGCCATCCGGTGTTGCCCCAACGACCGAACCCAGCGGCACGTGTGCAGAGACGGTATACGAACCCGGCGTAAATTGCCCGCCGCGTGGATTCTGGTATTTCTCTACCTCTTTGCAGTAATGACGCAGCAGTTCGGCGCTGATGTTATCTACATCATCGATATCGTTGCCGTATTTTTCGAAGCGATTGATCAGTCTGGCGCGAACTTTCTCGCCTTCCGGGGTAGCAAAGTTATCTTTTAGCACCAACAAAAGCTCATCAAAAGATAAGCGCTGTTGTTCGAATACCAGCCCATTGAGCGCATGCAGCGAATCGCTCAGGTTTGCAATACCGATCCCCTGTACGCCGGAGAAGTTATAACGCGCGCCGCCGTCGGTAATATCGCACCCTTTATCCAGACAGTCGCTAATAAACGAGGAGAGCAGCGGCACCGGCGCCCAGTCGCGGTGACCGATATCGCAGATATTACTGCCCTCCACCATCAACGTGATGTAGTGGCTGATTTTGGCACGAATATGCGCCAGGAGATCGTCGTACGTCAGAGTGCGGTTGCCTTCGTTCTCATGCAGACAGATTTCCATCACTTTCAGCAGATTAAACATGGCGATATCGTGCAAACCGTATGTTCTGCCTGGAATAGACAGCTCGACACAGCCTACTACCGCGTAATCCCGCGCATCTTCCAGCGAAACACCGCGATTCAGAAACGCGGGCACCACCACTTCATCGTTAAAGATTTGTGGGATGCCGGTACCAAGACGAATGGTCTGTGCTGTTTTCATCAGGAACGGTGTACCGATCAACGCGTTCGTGCGCACACCGAGATTTGGTTGTGGCAGCTGTACGTTCTGATACGCATCAAGACAGAGGAAAGACAGTACATTTACCGCACTACGACCATTCTCCGTTAATCCCCCCAGTAGCGCGGTGTAGCCTGTTGGGAAGCCAGCGAAATAGCGCGCACTACTGGTGGATCGCAGCAGTACGATGTCATTACATTTCACCCACAGGGATTCGAGGATCTCTTGTAAGAATGCCGGGTCTTCCCCCTGCGTCAGCGAAGCCTGATAAAACGGCAGCATATACTGGTCGAAGCGTCCGAGTGAAAGCGAACTGGCGTTGGATTCATATTGCAAAATAATGTTCATGTACCAGAACAGCTGACATGCCTGCCAGAAGGTTTGCGGCTTGCTCTGGGCGTTATGCCGGGAGTTTTCAGCAATCGTCAGTAATTCCTGGCGTCGCTGCGCATCCGGGCAGCTTTCCGCCATCTTCTCTGCCAACATAGCGTAACGCAGAATATGGTTTTGCGAAGCCTCAAGCAGCAACAGCGCAGCCTGATAAAAGTGATTATCCGGCTGCTGCAGACAATGCGCCCGCATCTGCGCTACCAGCTCGCCAAGCCCGTGATTCAACAGGCGTGGATAATCAATAATGATATGTCCCTGACCTTTGTCAGTCTGGTTAATGCTAAAAATCTGGGTACTGACGGCGGCTTTTACCTCATCGGTCATCTGACCGTTGATGAAATCTTTCATCGACCGCTTTTCCCAGTACGGATACAGCACATCACGATAGCGATGTTTATCCTCTTCGCTGATGTCAAAACGGTCCTGCGGACGGGTTGGAAACTGCTCCAGCTCTTTAAGCAGCCAGTAAGGATCCATTTCCGGCGACATAATGCCCGCACGCGGTTTAACGGTACGGTTTCCGGCAATCAGTTCCTCATCACGAATCGAAATCTCAACGTGCTCAAGAATATATGCGGTGGCTTTCGCCCGACGCAGAATAACCGGCTCTCCCTCCGTCTGCTGGTGGCTGGCGGTATATAACAGCGCACGTTCAAGCGAAATTTCACGGTTGTTCTGAAACAGAGCGGTTTTTAAACGTTGGATGCGGTTAGTCATGAGCAACTCCTGCGGGAATAGTTGCCTGATGGCGCTACGCTTATCAGGCCTACGCATCTGTAGGCCGGATAAGGCGAAGCCGCCATCCGGCAAACAAACGGTTAAGCGGTTTGCGCCAGATGCGCGCCAATCTTGTTCATGATGGCGTCGGCACGTTTCACTGCATCGCTGATGTTGACGCGAACGATAGTTTTGCCCGCAAAACGTTCTTCAAATTTAATACCAATGTCCTTGGTCAGAATAACCATGTCGGCTTCCGCCACATCCGCCGCGGTCAGTTCGTTTTCCAGACCGATCGACCCCTGAGTCTCAACCTTTACTTGCCAACCTTTGGCTTTAGCGGCGCTTTCCAGCGCTTCGGCTGCCATATAGGTGTGGGCAACGCCAGAAGGACATGCGGTTACTGCGATAATCTTGGTCATGACTCATTCCTCACTTAATTCATTTCAAAATCTAAATCCAGGTCATCTTCTTTCTGATCGACCTGAGACACTTTTTTCCGCGCCAGACTTTTCAGTACGTTAACGCACACGGCGGTCACTACAGCACCAACGGCAACCGCCGCGATATAACCCAGTTTTCCTTCCACTACAGGCAGAACAATCAGTCCGCCCCAGCCGGCATAACACTGCGCACCAAACAGGGCGGCGGTTACCGTGCCGCAGGCGGAACCCACCATAATCGATGGGATGACGCGCAGCGGATCGGCTGCAGCAAACGGAATCGCGCCTTCTGTTACGCCAACACAACCCATTACCAGCGCAGCTTTACCGGCTTCGCGTTCTTCAGAAGAGAAGTTCTTACGACCAATCAGCGTCGCCAAACCTAAACCCAGCGGCGGCACGCAGATCCCCACCGCAGCGATTGCCACCACGGTATAAACCCCCTGCGCCACGCAAATCAGCATGAAAGCGTAGGCAACTTTGTTAATTGGCCCTCCCATATCGAAGGCCAACATCAGTCCCATAATTACCGCCAGCAATACGATGCTGCCCTGCTGCATACCCTGCAGCCACTCGGTCAGGCTCGTGGTTAACGCGCCAACGGGTTCTCCCAAGCCCCACATCATGATGCCTGCGGTGATAAAAGTGCCGACGATAGGAATAACAAAGATAGGCATTACCGAGCGCAACACCTTATGAACCGGGATCTTCTTCAGATAATGGACGACGATACCGCCAATAATCCCGGCAATTAATGCGCCAAAGAAACCTGCACCGAAGCTGTTTCCCACCCATGCGCCAATCGCACAAGGGGCCAGAGCAGAACGTTCAGCAATGGAATAGCCGATATAAGCGGCAAGAAATGGCACCATCAGCGTCAACCCAGCGACCCCAATATCAAAAAGCTTTTTGAGATTAGGATCGGTCGCAGCATCCGGTACCGCGCCCTTGCCATACAGCATGACGGAGACAGCCAGCAAAATACCGCCCGCTACGACGAAGGGAATCATATGCGAAACACCGGTCATCAGGTGCTGACGAGTATTTTTCAGGATTTGTACCAACTCTTTCATACGTCGCTCCCGGGCTGCCTAAAGCCCATATCCATAAACTTGTTGCGGAAAACAATAGGCAATCCGACGCGACGCAAACAGTGGATAAAAAGGCCATTTGCTGGACTTTTGTAATATCAGTACAAAAATGCGATCCGCCTCATAACTTGCAGTTTCTCGGAATTTATAGGGGATACGCTGACTTGTGAGGGATGTCTCACTTTGATGGTTACATTACATTTATCCAGTTTTTGGCAGTTTTGTCACATGGCAGGCTCAGGCGTTGCCCTTTTATCCTGTAGCGAGAAATCGTTATGGGAGATGAGGCTATGGCCCTGATTGTGGAATTTACCTGTGAGCTACCCAATGGCGTACATGCACGCCCGGCAAGCCACATAGAAACGCAGTGCAACACCTTTACTTCGCACATTGAGTGGCACAACCTGCGTACCGAACGTAAGGGCAACGCTAAGAGCGCGTTATCGCTGATTGGCACCGATACTCTGGCGGGTGATAGCTGTCAGTTGCTGATTTCCGGTACAGATGAACAAGCAGCTCACCAGCATCTGAGCCAATGGTTACGTAATGAATTTCCACACTGCGATGCACCGCTAGCGGAAGCCAAAAACAACGAGCTGGAGCCTCTTCCGGCATCGCTCACCCATTTAAATCCACAGCTTTTCCGCGCTCGCACCGTCTGCAGCGGCAGCGCAGGAGGCGTTCTGAGTCTGCTTTCTTCGCTGGATCTTAACGCGCTCAGTAACCTTCCATCCGCTCAAGATATTGAAACCGAGCAAGCGGCACTGGATAACGGTTTAACGCTGTTGATGAAAAATATTGAGTTTCGATTACTCGACAGCGACGGCGCTACCAGTGCGATTCTGGAAGCACACCGCTCGCTGGCAAGCGACCTCTCACTGCGCCAGCACCTGCTCGCCGGCGTATCACGCGGGTTAAGCTGCGCCCAGGCGGTTGTTGAAAGTGCCGGACATTTTTGTGATGAATTCTCCCGTTCAAGCAGCAGTTATTTACAGGAGCGTGCGCTGGATGTACGCGATGTTTGCTTCCAGCTTCTGCAGCAAATTTATGGGGAACAGCGCTTCCCAGCGCCGGGAAAACTGACCCAGCCTACGGTTTGCATGGCGGATGAGCTAACACCGAGCCAGTTCCTCGAACTGGATAAAACATTGCTGAAAGGCTTGCTGTTAAAAAGCGGTGGTACTACGTCACACACGGTGATTCTCGCCCGGTCATTCAACATCCCTACGCTGGTTGGCGTAGATATTGAATCTTTGAGGCCATGGCTGCAGCAAACAGTTTATATCGATGGTAACGCAGGAGCAGTCGTCGTTGCCCCTGATGAATCTGTCGTACGTTACTATCAGCAGGAAGCCCGTATCCAGGATGCCATTCGGGAACAACAACGTATCTGGCTGACCCAGGAGGCACGCACGGCTGATGATATCCGCATGGAAGTCGCCGCCAACATCGCCCACTCCGTGGAAGCGCAGGCAGCCTTTAGTAACGGTGCGGAAGCGGTTGGCCTGTTCCGTACGGAAATGCTGTATATGGACCGTACCTGCGCCCCGGATGAGAACGAGCTATACAACATTTTCTGCCAGGCGCTGGAACCCGCACAGGGACGCAGCATTATTGTGCGCACTATGGATATCGGCGGTGATAAACCCGTTGATTACCTGAATATTCCTGCTGAGGCCAACCCGTTCCTCGGTTATCGTGCGGTGCGTATCTATGAAGAATATGCCGCATTGTTTACCACGCAACTGCGATCGATCCTGCGCGCCTCAGCGCACGGTAGCCTGAAAATCATGATCCCAATGATCTCCTCCATGGAAGAGATCCTGTGGGTCAAAGAGAAACTGGCTGAAGCCAAGCAGCAACTGCGAAGTGAACACATTCCGTTTGATGAGAAGATCCAGCTCGGTATTATGCTGGAGGTTCCGTCTGTGATGTTCATCATTGACCAATGCTGCGAAGAGATTGATTTCTTTAGTATTGGCAGCAATGACCTAACGCAATACTTACTGGCGGTCGACCGCGACAACGCCAAAGTTACCCGCCACTACAACAGCCTGAATCCGGCCTTCCTGCGCGCACTGGATTACGCCGTGCAGGCAGTACATCGACAGGGGAAATGGATTGGCCTGTGCGGTGAACTGGGTGCCAAAGGTTCTGTGCTGCCACTGCTGGTGGGGCTGGGTCTGGACGAACTTAGCATGAGCGCTCCCTCCATTCCCGCCGCCAAAGCGCGGATGGCGCAACTCGACAGCCGTGCCTGCCGTCAGTTGCTGAATCAAGCGATGGCTTGTCGAACTTCGCTGGAGGTCGAACATCTGCTGGCCCAGTTCCGCATGACCCAACAGGATACGCCTCTGGTTACCGCCGAGTGCATCACGCTGGATAGCGACTGGCGCAGTAAAGAAGAGGTCATCAAAGGGATGACCGACAACCTCCTGCTGGCAGGCCGTTGCCGCTATCCACGTAAACTGGAAGCAGATCTGTGGGCACGCGAAGCCGTCTTCTCTACCGGATTAGGTTTTAGCTTCGCCATTCCACACAGCAAATCCGAACATATTGAGCAGTCCACCATCAGCGTAGCGCGCCTGCAAGCGCCGGTACGTTGGGGTGATGATGATGCGCAGTTCATTATTATGCTGACGCTCAACAAACATGCCGCTGGCGATCAGCATATGCGTATTTTCTCGCGTCTGGCGCGCCGCATTATGCATGAAGAATTCCGTAACGCGCTGGTTAGCGCCGCCTCAGCCGACGCTATCGCCAGCCTGTTGCAACATGAACTTGAACTTTAAAGAGGATGTTTTTGTATGGAACTTTATCTTGATACCGCCAACGTCGCGGAAGTCGAACGTCTGGCACGCATTTTTCCTATCGCGGGAGTCACCACCAACCCAAGCATTGTAGCGGCAAGCAAAGAATCCATCTGGGATGTACTGCCACGCCTGCAAAACACCATCGGCGAAGAGGGTATTTTGTTTGCCCAAACCATGAGCCGAGACGCACAGGGCATGGTGGAAGAGGCCAAACGCCTGAGCAACGCGGTGCCCGGTCTGGTAGTGAAAATCCCGGTGACATCCGAAGGTCTGGCCGCGATTAAGATGCTGAAAAAAGAGGGCATCACCACGCTAGGAACCGCGGTTTACAGTGCTTCTCAGGGGCTACTGGCTGCGCTGGCGGGAGCTAAATATATCGCACCTTACGTTAACCGTATCGACGCGCAGGGCGGCGACGGAATTCGCACTGTACAGGAACTGCAAACGTTACTGGAACTGCATGCGCCAAACAGCATGGTACTGGCAGCCAGCTTTAAAACCCCACGTCAGGCGCTGGATTGCTTACTGGCAGGATGTGAAGCTATCACCCTGCCATTAGACGTAGCGCAACAAATGCTCAATACCCCTGCGGTAGAGTCAGCAATAGAGAAGTTTGAGCAGGACTGGAACAACGCATTTGGTCACATCAACCTGTGAGGGAAATAAAGTATGGATCGCATTATTCAATCACCTGGTAAGTACATCCAGGGTGCCGATGTTATTACCCGTCTTGGCAGCTACCTCAAACCACTGGCAGAACGCTGGCTGGTCGTTGGGGACAAGTTTGTCTTAGGTTTTGCCCAGGGCGCACTGGAAAAAAGCTTCCAGGATGCCGGACTGGCGCTGGAAATTGCACCGTTTGGCGGCGAATGTTCACAAAACGAAATCGACCGTCTGCGCGGCGTGGCAGAAAAAGCGCAGTGTGGCGCAGTACTTGGTATTGGCGGCGGTAAAACGCTGGATACCGCCAAAGCGCTGGCGCACTTTATGGGCGTGCCTGTCGCCATTGCCCCAACCATCGCCTCTACCGATGCGCCGTGCAGCGCGCTGTCCGTCATTTACACCGATGCCGGTGAATTCGATCGCTATCTGCTGCTGCCCAACAACCCGGACAGGGTAATTGTGGATACCAAAATTGTCGCGGGCGCACCGGCACGTCTGTTAGCTGCGGGTATTGGCGATGCGCTGGCGACCTGGTTCGAAGCCCGTGCCTGTTCACGTAGCGGCGCAACCACCATGGCGGGCGGTCAGTGTACTCAGGCGGCGCTGGCGCTGGCAGAGCTGTGCTTTAATACGCTAATCGAAGAAGGTGAAAAAGCGATGCTGGCAGCCGAGCAGCACGTGGTTACACCAGCACTGGAACGTGTTATTGAAGCCAACACCTATCTGAGTGGCGTCGGTTTTGAAAGCGGTGGTCTGGCAGCGGCTCACGCCATTCATAACGGTCTGACCGCAATCCCGGATGCGCATCACTACTATCACGGCGAGAAAGTGGCTTTCGGTACGCTGACGCAGCTGGTGCTGGAAAACGCGCCGGTCGATGAAATTGAAACCGTTGCAGCACTGTGCCATTCCGTTGGCCTACCGATTACCCTGGCGCAACTGGATATCAAACAGGATATCCCAGCGAAAATGCGCATTGTGGCTGAGGCAGCCTGTGCCGAAGGCGAAACCATCCACAACATGCCTGGCGGCGCGACGCCGGACCAGGTGTATGCCGCTCTGCTGGTGGCTGATCAGTACGGTCAACGTTACCTGCAAGAGTGGGAATAACCTGCAAATAGAAAATCCCCGCAAAAGCGGGGATTTTTTTATTCATACCATGCCGGATCCGCGCAAGCGACATCCGGCATTAGCTGTTACAGCAGATCGAAACGATCCAGGTTCATTACTTTCACCCATGCGGAAACGAAATCTCTCACAAACTTCTCGTGAGCATCGCTGCAGGCATAAACTTCAGCCACTGCGCGCAGTACGGAGTTAGAACCGAACACCAGATCGGCGCGGGTTGCCGTGTATTTTACTTCGCCGCTCAGACGGTCACGACCTTCGAACAGCTCTTTTGACTCATCAACCGCCTTCCACTCATGACGCATATCCAGCAGATTGACGAAGAAGTCAGTGCTGAGTACGCCTGGACGATCGGTAAAGACGCCATGCTGGCTGCCGTCGAAGTTGGCACCCAGTACGCGCATACCGCCCACCAGCACAGTCATTTCCGGTGCGGTCAGCGTCAGCTGCTGTGCTTTATCGATCAGCAGCGACTCGGTGGTCGACACGTCAGGACGAGAGCGGTAGTTACGGAAACCATCGGCAATCGGCTCGAGCAGTTCAAACATCTCAATATCCGTTTGATCCTGGCGCGCATCCACGCGGCCCGGTGCAAAAGGTACTTTGATGCTGACACCCGCAGCGCTAGCCGCCTGCTCTATACCAACAACCCCGGCCAGCACGATAATATCGGCTAACGAAGCGGTATGGGCTGACTTATAAATGCCTTCCAGCACAGGCAGTACGCGTGCCGCGGTAGCATTCACATCCCAGCCACGCTGTGGGTCCAGCGCCAGACGCGCACCGTTAGCGCCGCCACGTTTATCCCCACCGCGGAAAGTTGATGCCGAAGCCCACGCTACCGATACCAGTTCGCCCACGGACAACCCGGAAGCGGCGATGGTCGCCTTCAGCTTCAGAATATCTTCTTCGCTTGGGTTGAAGAACGCATGCGGCAGCGGGTCTTGCCAAATCAGATCTTCTTTTGGTACTTCCGGTCCGATGTAGCGCGATTTTGGCCCCATATCACGGTGCGTCAGCTTAAACCATGCACGGGCAAACGCTTCGTTAAACGCCTGCGGATCGTTCAGGAAACGGCGGGAGATCTTTTCGAACTCAGGATCAAAACGCAGCGTCAGGTCGGTAACCAGCATCGTCGGCTTACGTTTTTTCGATGGATCAAACGGATCGGGAATAATTTCTGGTGCGTCAACGGCTTCAAACTGAATCGCGCCTGCCGGACTGCGAGTTTGTACCCACTCGTATTTGAACAGGTTCTCGAAGAAATAGTTGCTCCATTGGGTCGGCGTCTGCGTCCACACAACTTCCAGACCGGAAGTAATTGCGTCTGCACCCGCGCCGCTGCCGTAGCTGCTGGCCCAGCCCAGGCCCTGCGCTTCAATCGGCGCGGATTCTGGATCGGCCCCAACATGCGAAGCCGGTGCTGCGCCGTGGGTTTTGCCCAACGTATGACCGCCGCCAATCAGCGCCACGGTTTCTTCGTCGTTCATGCCCATGTTGCCGAAGGTCGCACGAATCGCCGCTGCCGCTGAGAGCGGTTCGCCGCTATGGTCCGGCCCTTCTGGGTTTACATAGATAAGACCCATTTCGGTCGCGCCCAAAGGCGCTTTTGCCAGTTCTTCCGGATGACGGTGGGTCAGCCAGGCTTTTTCATCACCCCAGTTTACGTCGAGATCCGGTTCCCAGACATCTTCACGACCGGCACCAAAGCCGAAGGTACGGAAGCCGGAGTTTTCCAGCGCCACGTTGCCCGCGAGGATAAACAGGTCAGCCCAGGAAATTTTCTGACCATATTTCTGCTTGATTGGCCACAGCAGACGACGCGCTTTATCCAGGCTGACGTTGTCCGGCCAGGAGTTCAGTGGTGCAAAACGCTGCTGTCCGCGACCCGCGCCACCGCGTCCATCGATGGAGCGATAGGTCCCTGCACCGTGCCATGCCATGCGGATAAACAAACCGGCATAGGTTCCCCAGTCAGCGGGCCACCACGGTTGAGATTCGGACAGAAGGGCTCTGAGATCCCCTTTCAGGGCAGAATAGTCGAGTTTGCTAAATTCTTTGCGGTAGTCGAAGTCCTCACCCAGCGGGTTCGAACGATTGGAATGTTGGTTTAAAAGATCAACGCGGAGTTGATTAGGCCACCAGTCGCGGTTATTCGTTCCTGCTCCCGCGCTCTGATCGTGACCGCCCTGATGAAAAGGACACTTACCGGCAGTTGATGCGTTCTGGCTATCGTCGGACATGCTCATCTATATGCTCCCTTTACAGTGTTCTGACTACGATATACACCACCAGAGATAAGATATAGTCGAAATAACCCACAGATTCGATAGCTAATTCCTTTTATATTTTAAGTTACAGAGATGTAGATCAAAATGATCAAAAAAAAGCCCTCCGTAGAGGGCTGGGGCATCTGTTTAATTCGGTCTTACACCCAGTGTGTGACAAATTGCGTAGCTCATCTCGGCGCGGTTGAGCGTATAGAAGTGAAAATCTTTCACCCCTTCGCGACTGAGGATCTTCACCATGTCCATGGCGATATTCGCTCCCACCAGCTTGCGGGTTTCGGCGTCATCATCCAGACCATCAAACATGGTCGACATCCAGGAAGGGATACGAACATTGGTCATATCGGCAAATTTTTTCGCCTGCTTAAAGTTAGATACCGGCAAGATGCCCGGAATAATTTCCACATCGATACCCGCAGACACGCAGCGATCGCGAAAACGCAGATAGCTTTCTACATCGAAGAAAAACTGGGTAATCGCGCGGTTTGCACCGGCATCTACCTTGCGTTTCAGGTTCAGCAAATCGGCCTGAGCGCTCTTCGCTTCCGGGTGTACTTCCGGATAAGCCGCAACGGAGATATCAAAGTCAGCAACGTCTTTCAGCAGAGTCACCAGGTCAGAGGCATACATATCCGGTTTACCGCTTCCCGGCGGCAGGTCACCGCGCAGAGCAACAATATGACGAATACCGTTATTCCAGTAGTCCTGAGCAATGGTGCGCAGCTCATCGCGGGTCGCATCAATACAGGTCAGGTGCGGAGCCGCTTCAAGACCCGTGCGATCCTTAATGCCTTTAATAATGCTGTGCGTGCGGTCGCGCTCACCAGAGTTTGCACCGTAAGTGACTGAAACAAATTTCGGCTTCAGGCTGCTCAGGCGATCGATAGAGTTCCACAGGGTTTGCTCCATTTCACTGGTGCGCGGCGGGAAAAATTCGAAAGAAACGTTAATCTGCCCCTGCACTTCGGCCAGACTCTGATTCAGCGCTTCCCGCTGGTTGGCGTGAAAAAAGCTCATACCTTACCTCATCAATCTTTTGTCGTTATATGTTGTGTTGTGAACTGCTATACGTTTAGACGTCTAGATGTAAAAATGACGGAAAAGCACGCTGGCGTCAACACAAAAATCATCGTTAAAGGTGAGGAATACTCAGCCAACGTGAAAAAAATTCACATCAGCCTGAAATGATGGGGGATTGCGGCACGACCGTCTGCAAGCCGTTAACGAGAGCGGTGACAGCCTCGCCTCTGGCCAGAGCGCGGGTAAGACGCAATACGGGTAGGTTTAACCCAGGATGAGAGTTGAAGTGATTATGCAGAAGGCTGTTGACGTATTTTATCCGGCCAGGGTCACAAACGAACCGTCGGCCGGATCATCCGGCAACAAAAACTACAGCAGCTGCGCCAGACGGTTGATGTCTGACTGAATAGCGCCGGCGGTGACGTCACGACCTGCGCCCGGTCCACGGATCACCAGCGGGTTATCGCGATACCAGCGGCTTTCAATGGCAAATACGTTATCGCACGGCAACAGCGCCGCCAGCGGGTGTTCAGGACGAACCGCTTCAACACCAACGCGCGCTTTACCGTTAGCATCAAAACGCGCCACATAGCGTAGCACCAGCCCCATTTCACGCGCCGCTTCCAGACGCTGCACCATCTGTTCGTTCAGCTCATCACCATTCTCAAAGAAATGGTCAATAGAGCCTTCTTCACAGTGCGCAGGCACCAGCGATTCCACGCGAACCTGGTCCGGTTCGATGTCGTAACCTGCTTCACGCGCCAGAATCACTAGCTTGCGCATCACATCTTTGCCGGAAAGATCTACGCGCGGATCGGGTTCAGTCAGACCCTGTTGCCACGCCTGATCCACCAGATCGGTGAACGGGACCGTGCCATCAAATTGCAGGAACAACCACGACAACGTGCCTGAGAAGATCCCGCTGATCGACAGAATGGTATCTCCGCTATCAATCAGATCGCGCACGGTATGGTTGATCGGCAAGCCTGCACCCACGGTGGCGTTATACAACCAGTGGCGACCGGTTTTTTCAAAAGCGTCATGAATTTGGCGATAATTATGACTGCTGCTCGCCCCCGCCAGTTTGTTGGCGCTGATAACGTGGAAACCATGGCTGGCAAAATCCAGATACTGATCCGCCAGTTGCTCGCTGGCAGTAACGTCCAGCACCACTAAATCATCATACGGGTGAGCACGCATCCACAGGAATAGAGACTCTTCATCCTGCTCTACTGCCTCGTCATCAAAGAAAGCTAACGCGCGGCTGGCATCCAGCCCTTCGTAATTCAGCAGACTACGACGGCTATCAACCACACCCGCCAGCACAAACTCTAATCCGGTGCGCGCCGAGAGCGTGCTCTGCTCGCGAGCGAACAGCTCCAGCCAGCGCGAACCAATGTTGCCTTTGCCGAACAACACCAGACCAATGCGTTTTTCCGCACGGAAAATTGACTGATGCAGACCCTGAATCAGGCTCTCTGTTGGCCCAGTACGCAGTACCGCGACCAGGCTGATACCCTCTTCCGATTGCCAGGTGAATTCAACCGGCTGACCTTTCAACTGTTGCCAGAAACGGTGGCAATGCAGCGGATTACGGGTGACGCCCGCCCCGACCATCGCCACCAGAGCCAGCCCCTGGCGCAGACGCAGCTCGCCTGGCAGACCAGCTTCATCAAGAATTTTCAGTGCGCCGTCAGCGACTTCGGAGGTATAGCAAAATTGCAGCAGTTGGCGGTCAGGATGCACACCCACTGCCAGCGGACGCACCTGGGTACGTTTTAAAACCTGATCAATCTCTTTATAAGCCAGCTTAAAGTCTTGGCCAGTCGGAACCAAAAACTCAATCAGGCAGACGTCATCATGACTGGTCACAATACGCGCCCCGGTACCGGAGGCTAGTACGCGTTCAATGCGCGTTGAACCCTGCTCCGGCGTATAGCTACAACGCAGCTGGAGATCGATATCGCTACCGGAAACCGGCTGTAAGGTACGGGCATGGAGAACCGGTGCCGCCAGACGCGCCAGTTCGCTGGCTTCATCCAGACGCAGCAGCGGCAGCAAACAGGCGTCTTTTACTTTACGCGGATCCGCGCTGTAAACCCCGGCGACATCGCTCCAGATAGTTACGCGAGAAACGCCCGCCAGCGCGCCAACCTGCGTCGCCGAGTAGTCGGAGCCGTTACGCCCCAGCAGGACCGTTTCACCGGAATTGCTGCGGCTAATAAAGCCGGTAACCACCAGCCGTTTACCCGGATGCTGCGCCAGCAGTTGCTGTAGCAGCGGGTAAGAAAGACCTTCATCTACCTGCGGCTGGGCACCGCGTTCAGCACGTAAAAAATCGCGCGCATCCAGCCAGGCTGACTCCAGCCCCTGTTGGTTAAGGACCGCAGACATCAAACGCGCGGACCATACCTCACCATGCCCAACAACCTCAGCATAGACGGCATCGTTCACACCGCTGTCGAGTAATCCGGCCAGACGCTCCAGATCGTGAATAAACGCGCCAATCAGTCCATCCGCTACCTCAGGAGGTAACAAACCGCTGATAAGCTCACTTTGATAGCGACGTAACGCCTGTTGAACCTGATGCGCAGAAAGGCGATCGGTCTGGCTTAATTTCAGCCAGCTAATCAACTGGTTAGTGGTACTGCCTGCGGCTGAAACAACCATCATGTCATCAGGCTGCGAGTAATCCGCCATAATGCCTGCGACACGCAGATAACATTTCACGTCTGCCAGACTACTACCACCAAATTTGTGCAGTTGACGACCCTTCGCCCCTGCCTGCGCAATCACACTCATGTTTACCCCTTGTTTGCAGCCCGGAAGCCATTTTCCAGGTCGGCAATTAAATCTTCGCCATCTTCAATACCGGTGGAGATACGCAGCAGCGTTTCGGAAATCCCGGCAGCAGCACGCGCTTCTGGTGCCATGCCCGCGTGTGTCATGGTTGCGGCGTGGGAGATCAAACTTTCAACGCCCCCTAACGATTCCGCCAGCGTAAACAATGACAACCCGCCGAGGAAACGGCGCAGCGTTTGCTCATCGCCATCCAGTTCAAAACTTAACATCGCGCCAAAGCCTTTTTGCTGACGCGCAGCAATCTCATGGCCCTGATTATCCGGCAATGACGGGTGATACAATTTTTTCACCAGCGGCTGAGTTTGCAGATAATCGACTATCGCCTGAGCATTACGTTGCGCCACCTCCATTCGAGGAGACAGAGTACGCAGGCCGCGCAACAGCAGATAACTATCAAACGCGCCGCCGGTCACACCAATATTATTCGCCCACCATGCCAGTTCAGTGACCGTTTCCGGATCTTTCGCTATCACAACACCAGCCACCACGTCTGAGTGACCGTTTAAATATTTCGTGCATGAATGCAACACCAGATCGGCGCCCAATGCCAGTGGATTTTGCAGTGCCGGGCTTAAAAAAGTGTTGTCGACCACGCTGACCGCGCCTGCTTCACGCGCCAGCTGGCAGATTTTCGCAATATCCACCACGCGCAGCAGCGGGTTGCTTGGGCTTTCTACCAGCACCAGCTTCGGTTTTTCCGCCAATGCGGCCTGCAATGCCTGCTCATCTCCTTGATCGACAAACAGGACGCGGTAACAGCCACGTTTTGCCAGACTGTCAAACAGTCGATAGCTCCCGCCGTAGCAGTCATGCGGTGCGACCAGCAGATCGCCTGGCTTGAGGAAGACCGTGGTCACCAGATGAATCGCCGACATGCCAGTATTGGTCAGCACAGCACCAGCACCGCCTTCCAGTTCCGCCAGCGCACGCTGAACAACATCGCGCGTTGGGTTGCCGCGACGCGAATAGTCATGGGCGCGAGGTTCATTAAATCCGGTAAAGTTATAGGTGCTGGAGAGGTGAATCGGCGGGACAACGCAACCGTACTGTTCGTCGTCATTTAACCCGCTACGCACTGCGATGGTGGCCTGTTTACGCGTCATATTGAGGAGATCCTGGCTGAGTCGGTGAAAAGTCAGACACCAGAGTAATCATAGTTACGATAGCCGTCAATACATCTGGACATCTAAACTTCTTTGCGTATAGATTGAGCAAACTGGAAATAGCCGTTAAAATTATATGCATTAGCGTACATCTGCGTCGGCTTACTTCGTGTCAGGGCCACGCCACTACGATAAACTACGCGCAATTATGGTCCGGGCTCAGGTTCTGGCCTCAATATTAATGACGAAGAGGATTAGGTATCTCATGGCTGAATGGAGCGGCGAATATATCAGCCCATACGCTGAGCACGGTAAGAAGAGTGAGCAAGTCAAAAAAATTACGGTTTCCATTCCTCTGAAGGTGTTAAAAATCCTTACCGATGAACGCACGCGTCGTCAGGTGAACAACCTGCGCCACGCCACCAACAGTGAACTGCTGTGTGAAGCGTTTCTGCATGCTTTTACTGGGCAACCCTTACCCAACGATGACGACCTGCGTAAAGAACGCAGTGATGAAATCCCGGAAGAAGCAAAGGTAATCATGCGTGAACTGGGTATCAACCCGGAAACGTGGGAATACTGATAGTTAGAACAGCAATGGGCGTGTAGAGGCGGGAATGCTCCCGCCTTTTCTCACTGTGTTACTTACTAATACCATTGAGTTTATTCAATGTTTCTTCCATTTTGAGCGTTTCCGTACGGTTCAATGGATAGAAATAAATCAGAATGACCGCCGCCAAAAACAGGCATAGCGCCGGCAAGAGATTCGCCATCGTATAAATATTTTCCTGCACAATGCTGGTTTGCACTGCACCACCTGTTGACGATGATTGATAGCCAATGATAGCCAACATAAAGCCACCAATCGCCCCTGCGCATGCCTGACCAACCTTGCGCGCAAAGAAGTTCACACCATAAACCGTGCCATCCTCGCGATCGCCAGTGACATACTGATGGTAGTCACAAACATCAGTCATAAACGCCCAAATCATCAGGTTGAATAACCCTGCACCCAGCGTCGCCAGGAACAAGAAAACCAGATAGACCTTTGCATCCGTAATGTGGACAAAGTACATAATCACATACATGACCACGGCAAAAAGCAACGCGCCTACGCTGGCTTCTTTTTTACCAAACCGCTTCGTGAGCCAGGATGCCGATGGCGCCAGCAAAACCAGGGAACCAAAGGTAAACAGCAACGCGACTGACATCGCCTCTTTATTGTGGAAATAGTCATTAAACAGGTAAGTCATGTTGGTACCGGACAACCCCTGATTAATTACAATCAGCAAATCCACAACCACTAAAACAATCAGCGCCTTATTGCGTGCCAGTCCCTTCAGCAACACCGAAACGGGCATGCTCTCTTTTCTCTCCACGCGCACGCGCTCCGTTGTTAAATGACAGGTCAAGGATAAAAAGATCAAGCCCAGCACTGCGCAACCAATGGAAATCCAGAAGAAGTGTTGCCCGGAAATCACCTGGCTTCCGTCCACCAGGGTGGTGTACATCAGGATCGGAATGAAAAAGCCAGTTGCCCCACCGCCAATTGCTGACCCAACGCTACGCCAGGTTGAAAGCGATACACGATCATCCGGATTCGAGCTAATCGCCGCAGACATAGCACCGTACGGAATACTCACGGTCGATAACAGCGAACCGTAAATGAAATAGGAGCAACAGATGTAGATGATTTTCGCCGTATAAGAAAAATCATTCACAAACGGCAGGAACAGGACAACCGCAATGATGCAAAATGGATACTTCATGCGACGCACCCACGGGTTGAAACGTCCATGTACCGTCAGTTTAGAGGTATCGCATAAGCGCCCTACACCAACATCAACGAACGCATCAAAGAGTTTGGTCACAAAATAGAGTGAGCCAACAATAACGCCGGAAATACCGAGGACGTTAGTGTAATAAATCATTAAAAAACTATTAACTAAGCCAAGAATAAAACAGGTTCCGAGGTCACCACATAAATAACCGATTTTATCTCTAATTCCGAAAGGCCTGACGGCAGTGGTTTCATTATTTCCGATAATAGTTCCATCATTAGACATGATGTCAACTCCTTAGACATATTATTCACACAAACTATGCTTATCGACGTAATCAGCCAATACGAAAACTATTACCGATTAGAAGTTATAACCAAGACCGACACGATAACGGGTCTGACGATCGTCTGTAGTGGTAGTGTTATAACCCGAGGAAACGTTGCCAACTTCAACAAATGGAACCCATGAGCCTAGTTTATACGCCACGCGGAAGTTATATTCATAATCATCTTTCCGGTTGTTATATAAATCTTCGCTATCGGCAATTTTATAAATACCATTTAGCTCAAACATCCAGTCATTGACGTTATAACCAAGCCAGGCTTCCGGACGATAGACCATGCGGTCATCTTTGCCGTCAGTGTTTCTGCGCATGTACTCCTGACGATAGCGGAACGCGGTCCACCAGTTGTCGTTGATGTTGTACTGCACGCGGATATAAGGCTTATAAATCGCGATATTATCGCCCGTTTCGATCGCAATGCCGGGCTGCCAGACAAGACCCTGCCATGTGAACTGGTAGCTTGCGGTATACTCGTTACCGTTACTTTCCATATTATTCCACGCATCATTTGACTGCGTGTTTTCGGAACGAGAAATGGCTTCGACTGCGACACCAAAACCCGTGGCAAAACGGTGAGACATATAAACACGATCGTAATTACGTCCATCGTCATAATATTCATGTCGGTAATCAACATAACCCGCCTGTGCGGCCGCAGAGAATAATGGAATCAGTAATAACGCAGATTTAAATTTCATGACAATCCCTCTTCACACTCAACAACGGAAATAACCCATCTCGTTTGTCCATAAAATGGGAAAACAAAAAGGCTTTTAGATTAATTTTATATTTCCACGAAAGTGTATTTTAGAAAGAAAGCAGAAACCTTTGGTATTTTGCCAGGAGCTGGTAAAAGTGGCAAAAGACAGAAGATAAAAAGGACGCAGATCACCAGTTGCAATATTTTATCGAAAAAATAAAACACCGTTTTATTTATTGAATAAAATAGATTATTCAATACATCAATATATATTTCAGTTCTGAAGCGCAGAAACAAAAAAAGCGCCATAAGGCGCTTTTTTCTGACAGCTGAAACTTACTTGCTGCCTGGGATGCTGAAACGCTTGTTGAAGCGATCAACACGGCCACCGGTAGCAACATCACGCTGCTTGCCAGTATAGAACGGGTGGCACTGACCGCACACGTCCAGGTTCAGATCGTGACCGACGGTAGAGCGGATTTTCATGACGTTACCGCAAGAGCAGTTTGCAGTAATTTCTTCGTATTTCGGGTGAATATCTTTTTTCATGGGAAAACCTCGGTTTAAGGCCGCGTCGCTCTTCCAGCCCTAACGCCAGACACCACGCGATGTTAATTATTCCCCGTCACCTTTCACACTGCTGATGCGTTGCCTGCGTTCACTCACTCTGGTCACATAGTTCACTATGCTCCCAGAGATTCGCTCGCTTGCCGCCTTCCAGCAGCGCGAAACTCTCGGGTAATGGTCAGTATTTGACGCAATCAATTTGCATCAAAGGCGGCGAATCATACAGAAATTAACCTGCTCATGCAAACTGATCCGCATTCTACCCTCCACTAATGTGTATACTAACCCGCCAGATTTCAAGTCAGGATGATTCAATGCCCGTTGCGCACGTTGCCTTACCTGTTCCGCTACCTCGCACCTTTGACTACCTCCTGCCGGAAGGCTTGAGTGCCAAAGCCGGGTGTCGTGTACGCGTGCCCTTTGGCAAGCAGCAGGAGCGCGTGGGTATCGTCCTTTCCGTCAGCGAGCACAGTGAACTGCCGCGGAGCGAATTGAAAGCCGTTCTAGAAGTGCTGGACAGCGAACCGGTCTACTCGACCTCTGTCTGGCGTCTGCTGTTGTGGGCGGCTGATTATTATCATCATCCCATCGGTGACGTACTGTTTCACGCTCTGCCAATTTTACTGCGCCAGGGACGCCCGGCGACAAACGCGCCCATGTGGTACTGGTTTGCCACTGAAGAAGGCCAGGTTATTGACCTCAACAGCCTAAAGCGTTCTCCCAAGCAGCAACAGGCGCTGGCTGCGCTACGCCAGGGGAAAATCTGGCGCGACCAGGTGGCTGAACTGGAATTTAATGATGCCGCATTACAGGCACTGCGGAAAAAAGGGCTGTGCGATCTGGCGAGCGAAACACCAGGCTTTAGCGACTGGCGTACGCACTACGCGGTTTCCGGTGAGCGTCTGCGGCTGAACACCGAGCAGGCCACCGCCGTCGGGGCGATTCACAGCGCCTCAGACAGTTTTAGCGCCTGGCTATTAGCGGGCGTAACGGGATCAGGCAAAACAGAAGTCTATCTCAGCGTTCTGGAAAACGTCCTTGCCCAGGGCAAGCAGGCGCTGGTGATGGTGCCGGAGATTGGCCTGACGCCGCAAACTATTGCCCGTTTTCGCGAACGTTTTAATGCGCCGGTCGAAGTCCTGCACTCCGGTTTAAACGACAGTGAACGTCTTTCAGCCTGGCTGAAAGCAAAAAATGGCGAGGCGGCGATTGTTATCGGCACGCGTTCTTCGCTGTTTACGCCGTTTAAAAATCTCGGCGTGATTGTCATCGACGAAGAGCACGACAGCTCTTATAAACAGCAGGAAGGCTGGCGCTATCATGCGCGCGACCTCGCGGTTTACCGCGCCCATAGCGAGCAAATCCCGATTATTCTCGGCTCAGCCACTCCGGCACTGGAAACGCTGTGTAACGTGCGGCAGAACAAATACCGCATGCTGCGCCTGACGCGCCGCGCCGGAAATGCGCGCCCAGCCACTCAGCACGTGCTGGATCTCAAAGGTCAGCAGGTGCAGGCCGGTCTAGCCCCTGCGCTGATCGCCCGTATGCGTCAGCACCTGCAGGCGGATAACCAGGTGATCCTGTTTTTGAACCGTCGTGGTTTTGCGCCTGCGCTGCTGTGCCACGACTGTGGTTGGATTGCCGAATGTCCGCGTTGCGATCATTACTACACGCTACATCAGGCGCAGCACCACCTGCGTTGCCACCACTGCGACAGCCAGCGCCCAATACCGCGTCAGTGCCCTTCCTGCGGTTCGACGCATATGGTTCCGGTAGGACTCGGCACCGAACAGCTTGAGCAGGCTCTGGCACCTTTTTTCCCCGGTGTGCCAATTTCACGTATAGATCGCGACACCACCAGCCGTAAAGGGTCGCTGGAGCAGCATCTGGCGGAAGTGCATCGCGGCGGCGCACGAATACTTATAGGCACGCAAATGCTGGCCAAAGGCCACCACTTCCCGGACGTCACTCTGGTGGCGCTGCTGGACGTTGACGGCGCGCTATTCTCCGCAGATTTCCGGTCAGCAGAACGCTTCGCCCAGCTCTATACGCAGGTCTCTGGCCGTGCCGGACGCGCCGGGAAGCAAGGCGAAGTGGTGCTGCAAACGCACCATCCTGAACATCCTCTGCTGCAAACCTTGCTGTATAAAGGCTATGACGCGTTTGCCGAACAGGCGCTGGCCGAGCGACAAACGCTCCAGCTTCCACCGTGGACCAGCCATGTGATCGTGCGGGCAGAAGATCATAACAACCAGCATGCACCAATGTTCTTGCAGCAACTACGGAATCTCATTCAAGCCAGCCCGTTGGCCGATGACAAACTCTGGGTGCTCGGCCCGGTTCCCGCACTGGCGCCCAAACGCGGTGGTCGTTATCGTTGGCAAATATTGTTGCAACATCCATCACGAATTCGCCTGCAACATATCGTCAGCGGCACGCTGGCACTGATCAATACGCTACCCGATGCACGCAAGGTTAAATGGGTGCTGGATGTCGATCCCATCGAGGGATAACCCCTCACGATGCGAGGCGGATCGTAAAATTAAAGATCCATCACACTTTTTATGAAAATTCTGTAACCGCTTCCATTCACTATCTGATAAAAATGTTTCAGATGAAGGTTATCCAGGGACGAGTCTGTGCCAGCAGCTCTCTGGCGAGGAGAAAGAGTGAAACCGAATAAGCAGGTTGCCGCCGCTACGATGAAAGATGTTGCTCTGAAGGCGAAAGTCTCAACGGCAACCGTATCCCGCGCATTAATGAACCCGGACAAAGTCTCGCAGTCAACCCGTAACAAGGTTGAGCAGGCAGCGCTGGAAGTGGGATATCTACCCCAATCAATGGGACGTAACGTTAAGCGTAATGAGTCGCGTACCATTCTGGTGATTGTGCCGGATATCTGCGATCCGTTTTTTAGCGAAGTGATTCGTGGCATTGAAGTAACTGCCGCAGAACAGGGATACCTGGTGCTTATTGGCGACTGCGCGCATCAGAACCAGCAGGAAAAGACGTTTCTTAACCTCATTATCACCAAGCAGATCGATGGCATGGTACTGCTCAGCTCGCGCCTGCCGTTTGATGCAAGCGTGGAAGAGCAGCGCAATTTACCGCCAATGGTCATGTCCAACGAGTTCGCGCCAGAGCTGGAACTCCCCACCGTGCACATTGATAACCTCACCGCCGCCTTTAACGCGATGAATTATCTGCTGGAACTGGGGCATAAACGCATTGGCTGTATCGCCGGCCCCGAAGATATGCCGCTGTGCCATTACCGTCTGCAAGGCTACGTTCAGGCATTACGCCGCAGCGGAATTACGGTCGATCCGCATTTTATCGCGCGCGGTGACTTTACCTATGAAGCGGGAGCCAATGCGCTGAAGCAGCTCCTTGAACTACCGCAGCCGCCTACCGCGGTCTTTTGTCACAGCGACGTCATGGCGCTGGGCGCACTCTCTTACGCCAAACGCCAGGGTCTGAAAGTCCCTGATGATTTATCCATTATTGGCTTTGATAACATTTCGCTCACGGAATTTTGTGATCCACCCCTGACAACCGTCGCACAGCCGCGTTTCGATATCGGACGTGAAGCTATGCTGTTACTGCTCGATCAATTACAAGGGCAGAGCGTCAGCAGTGGCTCACGTTTACTGGACTGCGAGCTTATTATTCGGGGTACTACCCGGGCACTGACGTAAAGTAAAGTGCTTTCGGACTCCCCTGTCTGGTCAAAGGCCCGCCGCTTAAGTAACATGGCGGGCTGACGAACGAATAAATACAGCGAAACGATAGTGGCACAACGAGATTATGTACGTCGCGGCCAACCGGCACCTTCGCGGCGCAAGAAGAGCACATCACGGAAAAAACAACGCAATACGCCTGCGGTATCGCCCGCAATGGTTGCTATTGCTGCAGCCGTACTCGTGACCTTTATCGGTGGTCTGTACTTCATTACGCATCACAAGAAAGAAGAGTCCGAAACGCTGCAAAACCAGAAAGTCACCGGTAATGGCATCCCGCCAAAACCGGAAGAGCGCTGGCGATACATCAAAGAGCTGGAAAGCCGTCAGCCAGGCGTACGTGCGCCTACCGAACCGTCTGCGGGCGGCGAGGTGCTGAATGCCGATCAGCTAACCAATGAGCAGCGTCAGCTATTGGCGCAAATGCAGGCTGATATGCGTCAACAGCCGACACAGCTCAACGAAGTACCGTGGAACGAGCAAACGGCTGAACAGCGCCAGCAAACGCTGCAGCGTCAGCGTCAGGTGCAACAGCAGCAGTGGAACAATGCCCAGCAGCAGGCTCAGCAGCCGCGTCCACGGGCAACAGAACAGCCGTATCAGCAGCAGCAAACGCGTACAGCACAAGCCGCGCCGGTACAGCAGCCGAAAGCGCAGCCAAAACCGGCGGCGCAACAGCCGTATCAGGATCTGCTGCAAACGCCAGCGCATACCACCGCTGCTCAGCCAAAACCGCAGCCGGCCGCGCCAATAACCAATGAAACGCAGCCGCCAAAACAGACGGCTGAGAAAAAAGATGAACGCCGCTGGATGGTTCAGTGCGGATCATTTAAAGGCGCTGAGCAGGCAGAAACTGTGCGTGCACAGCTGGCCTTTGAAGGCTTTAACTCCCGTATAACCACCAATAACGGCTGGAATCGTGTGGTCATTGGTCCGGTCAAAGGCAAAGAGAATGCCGACAACACCATCAGCCGCCTGAAGGTTGCTGGTCACACAAACTGCATTCGACTCTCCACTGGGGGTTGAAACCCCCAAAATCTCCCCCATCTATACTTGCATTACGCCCCGTACACTGTGCGGGGCCTGTACATTGCATTTGTAACCAAGGGGTCTGCTCGTGACAACAATAGTAAGCGTACGCCGTAACGGCCATGTGGTAATCGCCGGTGATGGTCAGGCCACACTGGGTAACACCGTAATGAAAGGCAACGTGAAGAAAGTCCGCCGTCTGTACAACGATAAAGTCATCGCGGGCTTTGCGGGCGGTACTGCGGATGCATTCACGCTGTTTGAACTGTTTGAACGCAAGCTGGAAATGCACCAGGGTCACCTGGTGAAAGCTGCCGTTGAACTGGCAAAAGACTGGCGTACCGACCGTATGCTGCGCAAACTCGAAGCGCTGCTGGCCGTCGCAGATGAAACTGCATCGCTCATCATCACCGGTAACGGCGATGTCATCCAGCCAGAAAACGATCTGATTGCTATCGGCTCCGGCGGTCCCTACGCCCAGGCTGCTGCACGCGCTCTGCTTGAAAACACCGAGCTTGGCGCACGCGAGATTGCTGAAAAAGCGTTGGATATTGCAGGGGATATCTGCATTTATACCAACCACTTCCATACCATCGAAGAATTGAACTCCAAAGCGTAAGGATCCCCCATGTCTGAAATGACCCCACGCGAAATTGTCAGCGAACTGAACAAACACATCATCGGCCAGGATAACGCGAAGCGTTCCGTGGCGATCGCCCTGCGTAACCGCTGGCGTCGTATGCAGCTCAACGAAGAGTTGCGCCATGAAGTCACGCCGAAAAACATTCTGATGATTGGCCCGACCGGCGTCGGTAAAACCGAAATTGCCCGTCGTCTGGCAAAACTGGCCAACGCGCCGTTCATCAAAGTTGAAGCAACAAAATTCACCGAAGTCGGCTATGTTGGTAAAGAAGTTGACTCCATCATCCGCGACCTGACCGATGCTGCCATTAAAATGGTCCGCGTGCAGGCAATCGAGAAAAACCGCTTCCGTGCCGAAGAGATGGCGGAAGAGCGCATTCTCGACGTGCTGATCCCACCGGCTAAAAATAACTGGGGACAGTCAGAGCAGCCGCAGGAACCTTCTGCAGCACGTCAGGCATTCCGTAAAAAACTGCGTGAAGGCCAGCTGGATGATAAAGAGATTGAAATCGATCTCGCAGCCGCACCGATGGGCGTTGAAATTATGGCGCCTCCGGGAATGGAAGAAATGACCAGCCAGCTGCAGTCCATGTTCCAGAACCTGGGCGGTCAGAAACAAAAACCGCGTAAGCTGAAAATCAAAGACGCGATGAAGCTGCTGATTGAAGAAGAAGCGGCCAAACTGGTGAACCCGGAAGAGCTCAAACAGGAAGCTATCGATGCCGTTGAACAGCACGGGATCGTGTTTATCGACGAAATCGACAAAATCTGTAAGCGCGGTGAATCCTCCGGCCCGGACGTGTCCCGTGAAGGCGTACAGCGCGACCTGCTGCCGCTGGTTGAAGGCTGTACGGTCTCCACCAAGCACGGCATGGTGAAAACAGATCACATTCTGTTTATCGCTTCTGGCGCATTCCAGGTAGCCAAACCGTCCGACCTGATCCCGGAACTGCAGGGTCGTCTGCCGATTCGTGTCGAGCTGCAGGCGCTGACCACCAGCGATTTTGAGCGTATCCTTACCGAACCGAATGCCTCCATCACCGTCCAGTACAAAGCGCTGATGGCGACTGAAGGTGTGGACATCAACTTCACTGAATCCGGTATTAAACGCATTGCCGAAGCGGCCTGGCAGGTCAACGAAACCACCGAAAACATCGGTGCACGTCGTCTGCATACCGTTCTGGAACGTCTGATGGAAGATATTTCCTATGATGCGAGCGATTTGAACGGCCAAAGCATCACAATTGATGCCGAATATGTGAGCAAACATCTGGATGCGCTGGTCGCAGATGAAGATCTGAGCCGTTTTATCCTATAATCGCGTTCAATGCATTTTCATCACTGTTGATGGGGCTGATAAAGCCCCATTTTTATTGGCGCTAAATATGACTGAACAACAACAAATTAGCCGCTCACAAGCCTGGCTGGAAAGTTTACGACCTAAGACCTTACCGCTCGCCTTCGCGGCGATCATCGTCGGTACGGCATTAGCATGGTGGCAAGGATACTTCGATCCGCTGGTTGCTCTGCTGGCATTGATTACGGCAGGACTGCTGCAAATTCTGTCCAATCTCGCTAACGACTATGGCGATGCCGTCAAAGGCAGCGACAAGCCCGACCGTATTGGACCGCTGCGCGGTATGCAAAAAGGGGTCATCACCCAACAGCAGATGAAGCGCGCGCTGATCGTCACCGTGGTGCTGATCTGTCTGTCCGGGCTGGCCCTGGTTGCTGTAGCCTGTCACACGCTGGCGGATTTTGTCGGTTTCCTGGTGCTCGGCGGCCTGTCGATTATCGCCGCGATCACTTACACCGTGGGTAATCGCCCTTACGGATATATCGGCCTGGGCGATATTTCTGTGCTGGTATTCTTCGGCTGGCTCAGCGTAATGGGAAGTTGGTATCTGCAGGCGCATACGTTGATTCCAGCGCTGATTCTGCCTGCCACCGCCTGCGGCCTGCTGGCAACCGCCGTGCTCAACGTCAACAACCTGCGCGATATCAACAGCGACAGAGAGAACGGCAAGAACACGCTGGTCGTACGTTTAGGCGCTGTTAATGCCCGCCGCTACCACGCCTGCCTGCTGATGGGGACGCTGGTCTGCCTGGCGCTGTTTAACCTGTTCTCACTGCAAAGCCTGTGGGGATGGCTGTTTATTCTCGCCGCTCCGTTGCTAATCAAACAGGCGCGTTACGTGATGCATGAGATGGATCCGGCGGCAATGCGCCCAATGCTGGAACGTACTGTAAAAGCGGCATTGTTAACTAACCTGCTGTTTGTCGTTGGAATTTTCTTAAGTCAGTGGTCTCTTTAACTGACAAATATCAATTAACAATTGATGATTTTGCCAACAGTACACATAGCGCGATATACTAAAAATTCTCGCAGCAACTGAACGTTAAGCCTATGAAATACGATACATCCGAGCTTTGTGACATCTATCAGGAAGATGTCAACGTCGTGGAACCGCTGTTCTCTAACTTTGGAGGACGGGCGTCGTTTGGCGGACAAATCATCACGGTAAAATGTTTCGAGGACAACGGGTTGCTGTACGATCTGCTCGAACAAAATGGCCGTGGTCGTGTTCTGCTGGTCGATGGCGGCGGTTCTGTTCGTCGTGCGCTGGTCGATGCCGAACTGGCGCGCCTGGCAGTACAGAATGAATGGGAAGGTCTGGTCATCTACGGCTCAGTCCGCCAGGTAGACGATCTGGGAGAGCTGGACATCGGCATTCAGGCGATTGCCGCGATTCCGGTAGGCGCCTCAGGTGAAGGCATTGGGGAAAGCGATGTACGCGTCAACTTCGGTGGCGTGACGTTCTTCTCCGGCGACCACCTGTACGCCGATAACACCGGGATAATCCTCTCCGAAGACCCGCTCGATATCGAGTAAGCGAAAAAGGCCATCAGCAAATTTGATGGCCTTTTTTTCATTCATTTGATTCGTAATGAATGACTTTAATATCATACTTTTTATATTTTTCTTCGACAACGATACTCATCGTCTCACGACTGACAGGATAAGTTTCGATATAAGCATTTAATTTATCCTCAGCTATCTGAATGCCACTCTTTTGTATCCCGGTAAAAATTATCTCACTGCGTTGAAGATGACTACCATCATCTGCATAGCTTACAAAAAACCAGTCGTTAGATATCCTTGGAGCCTGTTTAAGAGGTTTCGGTGTTAGCAGATGATAAAACAATAAATTCTGCTGAGTGTAGATTTTTTCTGTATAGATGCTCACCATAAAATGACAATAAAATAGCGCAATAAAAAGCATAAACACAATAATAAATCCTGATCTCCTGGATTTCATATGTGAAGTTCCCGAACATAATCAGGATTAGCAATAGGTCTTATTACATCCATAAATAAAGGTAATTCACCCGAATAGGGTTCATGTCTCTTATCTTTATTGATAGGGTCAGGAAACAGTAACGGAATAACACTTTTATTCTTAAACTCACCAACTGGGCCATAGAAGTCCCAGATTCGATAAGCCTTTTCTTTCGAGCATATCTGAAGGTAAGAGGTGTAATCTGCATAATTTACCGCTTGGTAAAAACCAAATAGATTTGAGACCAAATCTTCAGCACTATAACCACTATCCGTTAAATAAACATAAGGCCAAAAGTCCTGTAAGGACTCAAAGCGATGTGACGTACCTAAGAATATTGATAAAGCAATACCTTGTAAGGTTCGCTCCTGCAATCCTCGGCGCACCATAAATCTACGATATATACCAGTATTGATATTTATGCCATGAATGTTTTTGGACATACTTTGATGATAATTCACTTCATAAAACTCACTATCACCACCACGAGGCCTTGTCATTTCAAACCATAATTTTTCAGCCCCTGCCGGATTAGCATGGCCTAAATCAATCCATCCTAAATTATCTGTATAGATAAGACCATATCTAATATCTCTGGTGATAAGTCGATCCGAATCATCAATAATATCGTTTCTTTTTGTCATATCGTATTCTTTGATATTTAAAAAATACGATATCCTAATCTCTACATAGCAAAAAGGCATCCATTATGGATGCCTTTTTCAAGAAATCAGAATTAGACTTCTTCCATACGACCCAGCAGGGCATGCAGACGATCCTGCCAGCCGCTCTGCTGTTCTTTCAGGCTGTTGTTCTCACGCTCCAGTTCTTCACGCTGCTGCTGTGCAGTCTGAACTTCCTGCGACAGTGAGTTGTTCTTTTCTTTCAGCTCTTCGATTTCCATCTGCAACAGCGTGATGGTATCAATCGCCTGCTGTACTTTTGCTTCCAGTTTCTCAAACACTTCTAATGACATCGTCATACCTCTCCTGAATTGCAAGGCGTTGATGGATAAAAATCCTCGTCCCGATAACCGGCGACGCCTTAATAAAAACGAGCGCACTCTACTTAACACCGATTGTATGAAGCCGCGTCATCCCTGTCCAGCGGCATCCCGCGCAGATTGCGGTTTGCAACACTTTTAGTCTTTCTCCTGGTGACATTACTGTCATAACTCTTAAGTGTTAACAGGTTGATCAGTGAAATGATTCAGCTCACACTATTTTTGTATAACAAATACCTCACAATGGCGCGAAAACGCTCATTTTGTTGATGCAGTACACACATTTTAATTTCGATATTTCTCGTTTTTGCGCGTTAACGATAAATTAACAGTGTGCCTACCGGCTCCGGGGATGTCAGTGACCTTCTCGCACACAATAAACATTAAACTCTCTTCAGGATCCGATTATGAGTCAAACATCAACCTTAAAAGGCCAGTGCATTGCTGAATTCCTCGGTACCGGGTTGTTGATTTTCTTCGGTGTGGGCTGTGTCGCTGCACTTAAAGTGGCTGGGGCTACTTTCGGTCAGTGGGAAATCAGTGTCATCTGGGGTCTGGGGGTAGCGATGGCTATCTATCTGACCGCAGGCGTTTCTGGTGCACACCTGAATCCCGCGGTAACCATCGCACTCTGGCTGTTCGCCTGTTTTGATAAACGCAAAGTTGTTCCTTTTATTATTTCGCAAATTGCCGGCGCCTTTTGCGCAGCGGCACTGGTTTACGGGCTTTATTACAATCTTTTCCTCGATTTCGAACAAACTAACCATATCGTACGCGGCAGTACCGAGAGCCTGGGTCTGGCAGGTACTTTCTCCACCTATCCGAACCCGCATATCAATTTTGTGCAGGCCTTCGCGGTTGAAATGGTCATTACCGCTATTCTAATGGGGCTGATTCTGGCTCTGACCGACGATGGTAACGGTGTACCTCGTGGTCCGCTGGCACCACTGCTGATCGGCTTGTTGATTGCCGTTATTGGTGCTTCCATGGGTCCGCTGACAGGTTTTGCAATGAACCCGGCACGTGACTTCGGACCGAAACTCTTCGCCTGGATGGCCGGATGGGGTGAGATTGCCTTCACGGGTGGTCGCGATATCCCTTACTTCCTGGTTCCGGTGTTTGGCCCGATTACCGGCGCGATTTTGGGCGCATGGGCATATCGCAAACTGATTGGTCGTCATTTACCGTGCGATGTCTGCGCGATTGAAGAAAAAGACGTTGCGGCCAACACTCAACAAAAAGCTTCGCAGTAATGTGACTACGGGACAAAAAATTATGACTGAAAAAAAATATATCGTTGCGCTCGACCAGGGCACCACCAGCTCCCGCGCGGTCGTAATGGACCACGATGCGAATATCGTTGCCGTTTCACAGCGCGAATTCGAACAAATCTACCCGAAAGCCGGTTGGGTAGAACATGACCCAATGGAAATTTGGGCGACCCAAAGCTCCACGCTGGTAGAAGTTCTGGCGAAAGCCGATATCAGTTCCGATGAAATTGCAGCGATCGGTATTACCAACCAGCGTGAAACCACCATCGTCTGGGAACGCGAAACCGGTAAACCAATCTATAACGCCATTGTGTGGCAGTGCCGTCGTACCGCGGATATCTGCGAAAAGCTCAAACGTGACGGCATGGAAGAGTACATCCGTAACAACACCGGTCTGGTTATTGACCCGTACTTCTCCGGTACCAAGGTGAAGTGGATCCTCGACCACGTAGAAGGCTCGCGTGAGCGCGCTCGTCGCGGCGAACTGCTGTTTGGTACCGTAGACACCTGGCTTATCTGGAAAATGACGCAGGGGCGCGTACACGTCACAGATTACACCAACGCCTCGCGTACCATGCTGTTCAACATCCACTCCCTGGACTGGGATGACACGATGCTGGATGCGCTGGATATTCCGCGTGCAATGCTGCCTGAAGTGCGTCGCTCTTCTGAAGTGTACGGCCAGACCAACATCGGTGGTAAAGGCGGTATTCGTATTCCTATCTCCGGTATCGCCGGTGATCAGCAGGCGGCGCTGTTTGGCCAGCTGTGCGTGAAGGAAGGGATGGCGAAAAATACTTACGGTACCGGCTGCTTCATGCTGATGAACACCGGCGAGAAAGCCGTTAAGTCCGAAAACGGACTGCTCACCACCATCGCCTGCGGACCGACCGGGGAAGTGAACTACGCGCTGGAAGGTGCGGTATTTATGGCTGGCGCCTCCATCCAGTGGCTGCGCGATGAAATGAAACTCATCAGCGATGCATTCGACTCCGAATATTTCGCCACCAAAGTGAAAGATACCAACGGTGTGTACGTCGTTCCGGCATTTACTGGCCTGGGCGCACCGTACTGGGACCCGTATGCTCGCGGCGCCATCTTTGGTCTGACCCGTGGGGTAAACTCCAACCACATCATCCGCGCCACGCTTGAGTCTATCGCTTACCAGACTCGTGATGTTCTGGAAGCGATGCAGGCTGACTCCGGTATTCGCCTGCACGCCCTGCGTGTTGATGGCGGTGCGGTCGCCAACAACTTCCTGATGCAGTTCCAGTCCGACATTCTCGGCACGCGCGTTGAGCGCCCGGAAGTCCGCGAAGTCACCGCATTGGGTGCGGCATACCTGGCTGGTCTGGCAGTAGGCTTCTGGCAGAATCTGGATGAGCTGCAGGAAAAAGCAGTCATCGAGCGTGAATTCCGCCCAGGCATCGAAACCACCGAACGTAACTTCCGTTACAGCGGCTGGAAAAAAGCGGTCAAACGCGCCATGGCGTGGGAAGATCACGACGAGTAATACGTCATAGCCGGATGGCAACTGTGCCTTATCCGGCAATATCTTCGTGCGGGGGCAACCCCGCACACACATCAATAATCTCGCCCCCTCCCCTGTGCTACACTTCGCGCCATTCCTTTCAGCTACGAGTTTGCAATGAGACGAGAACTTGCCATTGAATTTTCACGCGTGACCGAAGCGGCCGCGCTGGCTGGCTATAAATGGCTGGGCCGCGGCGATAAAAATACCGCTGACGGCGCGGCGGTAAACGCCATGCGTATTATGCTCAACCAGGTCAACATTGACGGCACCATCGTGATTGGCGAGGGCGAGATCGATGAAGCGCCGATGCTGTTTATCGGTGAGAAAGTCGGGACCGGTCTTGGTGATGCGGTCGACATCGCCGTCGATCCTATCGAAGGCACACGCATGACGGCAATGGGTCAGGCAAACGCGCTGGCCGTACTGGCTGTTGGCGATAAAGGTTGCTTCCTGAACGCGCCAGACATGTACATGGAGAAGCTGATTGTCGGCCCAGGCGCAAAAGGGTCTATCGACCTGAACCTGTCGCTGGAAGCCAACCTGCATAACGTTGCCGCTGCACTCAATAAGCCGCTGAGTGAACTGACCGTCACCATTCTGGCCAAGCCACGCCATGATGAAACGATCGCCGAAATGCAAAAACTGGGCGTGCGCGTCTTTGCTATTCCAGACGGTGACGTTGCAGCCTCCATTCTGACCTGCATGCCAGACAGTGAAGTTGACGTGCTGTACGGCATTGGCGGCGCACCGGAAGGCGTGGTTTCTGCCGCCGTCATCCGCGCGCTGGACGGCGACATGCAGGGCCGTTTGCTGGCACGTCATGACGTCAAAGGCGACAGCGAAGAGAACCGTCGCATTGGCGAACAAGAACTGGCTCGTTGCGCCGCCATGGGCATTGAAGCGGGCAAAGCGCTGCGCCTCGATGAAATGGCGCGTAGCGACAACGTCATTTTCTCCGCCACCGGCATCACCAAAGGCGATTTGCTGGAAGGGATTAGCCGTAAAGGTAATATCGCGACCACCGAAACGCTGCTGATCCGCGGCAAATCACGTACGATCCGCCGCATTCAGTCGATTCACTACCTCGATCGTAAAGATCCCGATGTGCAGGCGCACATCCTGTAATTGATTTGATCAATAGAGCCTTCCAGCCCATATGGGCTGGAAATCTTTCGTCCAACGAACGAAGATAAGGCAATCAAAGCAGACAGGAGAAAACCATGGCAGATTGGGTAACAGGCAAAGTCACGAAGGTACAGAACTGGACCGATGCCCTGTTTAGTTTGACCGTGCGAGCTCCGGTTCTTCCTTTCACTGCAGGTCAATTCACCAAGCTTGGCCTTGAGATCGACGGCGAACGCGTCCAGCGTGCCTATTCTTACGTCAATGCCCCTGATAACCCCGATTTAGAGTTTTATCTGGTGACGGTTCCCGACGGCAAACTCAGCCCTCGTCTGGCAGCACTGAAGCCTGGCGATGAAGTCCAGGTGGTGAGTGAAGCGGCTGGTTTCTTCGTGCTGGATGAAGTCCCCGATTGCGACACGCTGTGGATGCTGGCAACCGGCACGGCTATCGGCCCATATTTGTCGATTCTGCAGTTAGGCAAGGACCTGGATCGCTTCAAAAACCTGGTGCTGGTCCACGCCGCGCGTTATGCCGCCGATTTGAGCTATCTACCGTTGATGCAGGCGCTGGAAAAGCGCTACGAAGGTAAATTACGTATCCAGACGGTTGTCAGCCGTGAAACCGTGGCAGATTCGCTGACCGGGCGTGTACCGGCGCTGATTGAAAGCGGTGAGCTGGAAAAAGCAGTCGGGCTGCCATTGGATAAAGAAACCTGCCATGTGATGCTGTGTGGAAACCCGCAGATGGTACGCGACACGCAGCAGTTGCTGAAAGAGACCCGGCAGATGACCAAACACCTGCGCCGCCGACCGGGCCATATGACTGCAGAGCACTACTGGTAAGAACGTTTTACTGCCCGGTAAACACCCGGGCATTTTGCCGGATGGCGCTTGCGCTTATCCGGCCTACGAGCCAGCTCTGTACTTTACGTCCTGCGTATCCTTACCATATTTATTTGCGTCCTGGGTGCCAATGAACGCACCCAGATCGATAAGCATACCGACCAGAATCAACGTTGGAACAAAGCGGCCTACCGCCCATTGCCAGACGCCGGGTAACATCGCCCAATTTCCGGCCAGCAGCATCCACGCCAGAATCATCAACAGCGCCCACGCTCCGGAACGCCCCCGGTCATGCAGACGTTTTACCGTCACTGCCGCCGTTGGCCATAGCAGACACACCAGACAAAAAGCCGCGGTCTGAATATCGAGTAATTGTTTGCTCGCCAGCGAAAACAGAACCAGCATGCCGACGATCCATAGGCCAATCCAAATCCAGAAATCACGGCGCCCGATGCGCCCTTTAAATGAGAATAACCACTGCTGTATGGTCATGTAAGTTCCTTTATTATTACCTTCCAGAACAGTTTACCCTTTTGACAAGCTCGACGGTTACCGTTTTAATCGTGAGCAGTGAGAATGAAAGGTACGATTGATGAAGCACGGATTTACACTGTTTTTATTATTGTTTTCAGCCTTAACCGCGAGCACTGCGGCACTGGCGAAAGAGCCATCGACGGCAACCACAGCCCCCTATTTACTGGCGGGCGCGCCGACCTTTGACCTGTCGATTAGCCAGTTTCGCGAAAACTTTAATACACAGAATCCGAAGCTGATCCTGAATGAGTTCCGCGCCATCGACAGCAGTCGCGATCGGGCAAATCTCACCCGCGCGGCCAGTAAAATCAATGAAAACCTGTATGCATCTTCCGCTCTTGAGCGCGGCACCCTAAAAATCAAAAGCATGCAGATTACCTGGTTACCGATTCAGGGGCCTGAGCAAAAGGCAGCTAAAGCGAAAGCGCTGGAATACATGACCGCCGTCATCCGCACTGTCGCACCACTACTGACGAAGGAACAGAGCCAGAAAAAGCTGCAAAAACTGCTCGCCGCAGGCAAAGGTAAGCACTATTACGCCGAAACAGAAGGCGCAATTCGCTATGTCGTAGCAGATAACGGTGAAAAGGGGCTGACCTTCGCTGTTGAACCGATTAAGCTGGCACTATCTGAAAACCTCGAAGGGTCGAATTCCCCCTAAATTATTCACGTTTCAGGAAGGCGGCGACGCAACGAATCCCCAGGAGCTTACATCAGTAAGTGACTGGGGTGAGAGAGTACAGCCAACGCACCTGCAACGTGGAGAATGACGGGGAAATGACAAAAAGCAAAGCCTTCGGGATGATCAATCTCTATACTGTTTCACAGACCATGCTGCCCTGAGGGGCGGCCATATTCCTTAATTCGCTGACAAGCGTGGAGAAATGAAATGCGACATCCTTTAGTGATGGGTAACTGGAAACTGAACGGCAGCCGCCACATGGTAAACGAACTGGTTGCTAATCTGCGTAAAGAACTGGCTGGCGTTGCTGGCTGTGCAGTAGCAATTGCTCCGCCGGAAATGTATATCGACCTGGCGAAACACGCCGCTGCCGGTAGCCACATCATTCTGGGCGCGCAGAACGTTGATCTGAACCTGTCTGGCGCATTCACCGGTGAAACAAGTGCTGAAATGCTGAAAGATATCGGCGCGCAGTACATCATTATCGGTCACTCTGAGCGTCGTACTTACCACAAAGAATCTGACGAGCTGATCGCTAAAAAATTCGCTGTGCTGAAAGAGCAAGGTCTGACTCCGGTTCTGTGCATCGGTGAAACCGAAGCAGAAAACGAAGCAGGCAAAACTGAAGAAGTTTGCGCACGTCAGATCGACGCGGTTCTGAAAACTCAGGGCGCAGCAGCATTCGAAGGCGTCGTTATCGCTTACGAACCAGTATGGGCTATCGGTACCGGTAAGTCTGCAACTCCTGCTCAGGCTCAGGCTGTTCACAAATTTATTCGTGACCACATTGCTAAAGCTGACGCGAAAATCGCTGAACAAGTTATCATCCAGTACGGCGGTTCTGTAAACGCAGCTAACGCGGCAGAACTGTTTGCTCAGCCGGACATCGACGGTGCGCTGGTTGGTGGTGCTTCTCTGAAAGCAGACGCCTTCGCAGTCATCGTTAAAGCAGCAGAAGCCGCTAAACAGGCTTAAGTTGTTAAGGCGGGAGGAACACTCCTCCCGCTGTATTACCAGTATCCCAACCAGTGCCACCAGAAGGCGCCGGTCACCCCCCAAATGGTCAGGTTGACCACACTCATCACCAGGCCCGTTTTCCACCACTCCGCCAGCGTGACATAGCCCGAACCAAAGATGATCGGCGCAGTACCCGTGCCATAGTGCGTGAGCGACATCATCAAGGAGGAGGAGAAACCGAGCATTAAACCAAGCAATGCTGGTGGCGCGCCGAGGCCTAATCCTGCGGCGAAGAACGCAGCGAACATAGCCGTAATATGCGCAGTTGTGCTGGCGAAAAAGTAGTGCGAGTAGACGTAAAGCAGAATCAACAGCAGCGTTGCAACACTCCAGTGCACGCCAAGATGGTCGATTGCACTACCAACGCTGGTTGCCAGCCATCCCACCAACCCCAGTTTGCTGAGAAAATCTGCCATCATCACCAGCGCGGCAAACCAGACTATCGTATCCCATGCCCCGCGGCATTTAAGAATGTCATCCCAGCTCAATACGCCCGCCATCAATAGAATCGACAATCCAATTAACGCGGCGCTGGTAGGGTTTACGCTCCAGGCACTGCCCATCAGCATCGCTGGAACACCCGCCCACAGGCAGAGCAGCAAAATGAATACTGCCAGGGTGATTTTTTCTGCCAGTGATAGTGGACCCAGCGCATCCAGTTTTTGCCGCGCGAACTGCGGCGCATTTGGCGTGCGCGTGATAGCTGGCGGATAGAGCCACCAGATTACAATCGGCATGACAACCAGTGATACCAGAGCAGGAAGAAGCGCCGCCATAGCCCACATTCCCCAGGTCATGTTCAGCACGCCATCCGTCCCCTTCGTCAAAAAGCTGACGATTAACGGGTTAGGTGCGGTCGCGGTGATGAACATTGCCGAGCTGATCGGGTTAATGTTGTAGTTCACCAGCGCGAGATAACGGCCCGTTGAGCCATTCTCGGCATGGCCTGGCTGCGAGCCGAGGCTCTCCGCAATCGCCCGCATTACCGGGTGGATAATGCCGCCGCCACGCGCGGTATTGCTTGGCGTTACGGGTGCAATTAGCGTTTCCGCAAGGGTTAATGCCCACGCAATGCCCAGCGTTCTTTTACCAAATAGCGCAATAAACCCGTAGCCAATACGCGCTCCCAGGCCAGTCTTTAACAGACTTTGCGACAGCATAATGGATAAACCGATCAGCCAGATTAGCTGGTTAGAAAAACCACTCAACGCATCGTTCAACGCCGCGGAGGGTTTGCCGGGGTTAGTAACGCCAGTCATCGCCACCAGCATAATCGCCACAATCGCAATTGCGCCAATCGGCATGGCTTTACCGATAATCGCAGCGATCGTACCAATAAACAGTGCCAGCAGGTGCCACGCTTGCGGGGTTACGTCGGTGGACACGGGATAACAAACCAGATGGTCAGCGTAATCACGAGCGAGATGATGGCAGGCCAACAGCGGATGGGGGTTAAACTGTCCATGAATCAATCCTTGAATTTCCAGTGCGCAAATCTGCGCTCAGGCATTAACCAATATTGCCGCGCATAATACAATTCACTCACTCACAAAACAAAAAATTAACATTTTGATACAGCTACAGTTTTCCCAACACCGTAAACCAGGCGTAATCCAGCGGCAGAAGAATCAGATATGTTGCCGCCGCCAGTGCGATACACAGCAGCATCCCCGCCCTTGCAGGTACTTTCCCGAGCGCCATCGCCACCACGATCGGTGAAGCCTGATACGGCAACAGTGGTGTGGAATAACCCAGCACCTGGATCATAATCACCGACAGCAGTGGGAATCCCGTCGCATCGGCAAAGCTTTGCGCCAACGTGGTATACAGCGCCGGAACACCGTTCGCCGTCATAATAAAATTAAGCGCAGTGGTAATACCGGTCAGCGCGAGGAAACTGGTAAACGGCTTTTCCGCATCCAGCGGCATCACCTGTAACAGCGCTTCGCCAACGGCGCTACCAATACCGGTCTGCGTGACGGTGATCGCCAGCCCCAGAATACCCGCCACATAAATACAGGTACGAATGTTGACCCCAGCGGAAAACTCGTCGCCATTGATAAAGCCAACCCGTGGTAGCAATGTGATAACTGCCGCCGCCAGCCCGGTCCACGCGGGGCCAATACCGTGCCAGCTTTCGCTTACCCACAAGAACAGCACCACCGCTAACATCCAGGCCAGACGTTTTTCATCCCGGCTCATCGGCTCCGGCGGCGTGAGATCGCGCGGCGCATGCGGCTTGCCAGGGAACAACCAGCAGATAAGCATAATGAGCACCGCGCCTTTAAGCCAACCCAGAACCGGCGTATGCAGCAGCAAATAGGGAAGATAATTGAGGTGGATGCCGTAAGAGCCTTCCGCCGCGCCGCTCATCACCAGATTCGGTACGTTAGCGGGTAAAATCGTCGCAGAAAGCTGGAACGTCCCAAACCCGACGGCCAGTGCCAGACCATACCAGGCGCGCGTGCCGTCGTTAATTCCGGCTCGTTTCGCCATCGCCGCGACAATCGGCATCAGCAGCGCAATGCGGCCCATGTTGGATGGCATTACAAATGCCAGCGCGTAACTCAGCAGCACTACGCTCGCCACCATTAACGGCCAGGAATCAGTCAACCTCGATGACAGCGCCCTCGCCGCCCTGTCCGCCAGCCCCGTTTTACGAATCGCAATACCTAGTACAAAGCCGCTAAACACCAGCCAGAATGCGGAGGACGCAAAGCCGCCAAAAATCACATCCGGTGGCGCGATTTTGGCGACCATCGCCACGGCAAAGAACAGCAGCGCCGTTATAAACTCCGGCAGCAGCGACGTAGCCCAGAGCAGAATGGTGATACCAACCACCAGAGAGGGGATAAACAGAGGGTGTGTAAGCCAGAGCGACATGCCTGTCTCCTGTTATTTTTTTCAACAAGAATACGGGGACAGGCATGCGGAGTAAACGCCAGATTAGGTGGGGTTAACGCAGAATATCACATTGATGATCCTGAATTTCCTCAGCGGAGGCGAGATTCAGTGCCAGCAAATTGCGCTGAGTAGCCAGCAGGACAAAGGATTCATCACTCTGGCGCACCATCGCCAACGCATAGCTGCCCATATGCTCACGCGCATCCGGCACCTCTTCCGCCAGCATCATAAACGGGCTGCGTTGTGCCAGTTCATTTTCCGTGACGCGACGTGCCAGATATTCATGACCGCGCAGCCCACCCGGTAATGGTAGCCAGCGGGTGCTGATTTTCGCCAGGTTGTCATCCAGCTGCTTTCTGACATCGGTTCGCAGGCAGGAGATATGAATATGCAGGTGATTTTGCGTACGCCCGCTACGTGAGTTAATGGTCAGAGAGACTGCTTTGTCAGGGATTTCCTGGCCGTATTTTTGGCTCATAAAGCTACGCGCCTGCCAGGCCAGCCAGAAAAAGTTCGGTGTGCCTGATTTCAACAACAGCGGACTTTCCGTACCGTTGATGCGCCAGGTCGGCATCAACAGATATTGCAGTGGGCCGTTACGGTCTTTGAACACCACATATCCAGCATCCGGCTTTACTTCAGCGCATGGTGCGGGATCCTGCTGCTGCAACTGGTGCGGCAGGCATTGCTGAAGAACGATCTGGCGTAATGCGTCCGGGTTGCCGGTGAATTTCCAGTACCCGATACCTGCAGCGGCGGCGACCACAATCACCGCCAGTAAAAGATAGCCTGCTTTTTTCATTACGCGTTTCCTGTATCCCATTGAAGGGCAAGAGTAACGCAAAACCATGACAAATAAAAAACCCGGTCGCGTTAGGCCACCGGGTCGGTAAATCAGAGACTTATTTATCGTTTACTGATTTGGTCGAACGTACCGCCGTTAGAGAAGTGCTCTTTCTGCGCTTTCGTCCAGCCGCCAAACTCTTCGTCGATAGTGAACAGCTTCAGCTTCGGAAATGCGTTTTCGTATTTCTTCGCAACGTCTGCATCACGTGGACGATAGTAGTTTTTCGCCGCAATTTCCTGGCCTTCCGGAGAGTAGAGATACTTCAGGTAAGCTTCAGCCACCGCTTTGGTGTCTTTCTTTTCCACCACTTTATCAACCACGGACACGGTCGGCTCCGCGAGGATAGATTCACTCGGGGTCACTATCTCGAATTTATCTTTGCCCAGCTCGTTCGTTGCCAACAGCGCTTCGTTTTCCCAGGCAATCAGCACATCACCGATACCACGTTCAACGAAGGTATTGGTTGAACCACGTGCACCAGAATCGAGTACCTCAACGTTTTTATACAGGGCCTTCACAAAGTCTTGTGCCTTGGCCTGATCGTTGTTGTTGTGGTGCAGGGCATAGCCCCATGCCGCCAGATAGTTCCAGCGAGCTCCGCCGGAGCTTTTCGGGTTTGGCGTAATGACCGACACGCCCGGTTTGATTAAATCGTTCCAGTCATGAATTTGTTTGGGATTGCCTTTGCGGACCAGGAATACGATGGTGGAGGTGTAAGGCGCAGAGTTATCCGGCAGGCGTTTAATCCAGTTTTTATCGATACGGCCACGTTCAGCAATGGCATCCACGTCGTAAGCCAGTGCCAGCGTCACGACATCGGCTTCAATGCCGTTGATGACGGAGGTCGCCTGTTTACCCGAACCACCATGCGACTGGCGAATCACGACGTTGTCGCCCGTTTCCTGCTTCCAGTGCGCGCTGAAGGCCTTATTGTACTGCTCGTACAGTTCACGCGTTGGATCGTACGATACGTTAAGTAACTGAATATCCTTTGCCAGAACGCTGGTCGATGCCAGCAATAATGTTAACCCTACGCCCCATTTGTTCATCGCCCAGCTCTCTTAGGTAGTGTTGTGATGAGCAAAGCGTGCCAGAAAGGCATCCAAACATTAAAGAATAAAAAAAGATTTGCTATAACTTGGGGGAATATATGGAGTGGGGTTTTTGCCGGATGGCGCTACGCTTATCAGGCCTACGATTTGCATCATGTAGGCCGGATAAGGCGCAAGCCGCCATCCGGCAATTGCAATTAATACAGTTTCTTCGCGCAGTCCAGCCAGTCACCTTTGAACGGACGCTTCATGTTTTCGATAGCGTCGATGATGTCATGGTGAACCAGCTGCTCGTTCTGAATACCGACACAGCGACCGCCGTGACCTTCCAGCAGAAGTTCAATGGCATAGGCACCCATACGGGATGCCAGGATACGGTCGTAAGGAACCGGGGAACCACCACGCTGAATGTGACCCAGCACGGTTGAACGCGTTTCGCGGCCCGTTTCCTTCTCGATGTAATGCGCCAGTTCGTCAACGTCACACATGTGTTCAGTGATCGCTACGATTGCGTGTTTTTTACCTTTCGCGATACCTGCTTTGATTTCAGTAACCAAATCGTCACGGCTGAATTCCACTTCCGGAACCACCACGAACTCACAGCCACCGGCAATCGCTGCTGCCAGGGTCAGGTCACCACAGTAGCGGCCCATCACTTCAACGATAGAAATACGCTGGTGAGAAGAAGAGGTATCACGCAGGCGGTCAATCGCTTCAACGACAGTACCCAGCGCGGTGAAGTAGCCGATGGTGTAGTCAGTGCCCTTGATATCGTTGTCGATAGTGCCCGGCAGACCGATGCACGGGAAGCCCATTTCAGTCAGGCGTTTTGCCCCCATGTAAGAACCGTCACCCCCGATAACAACCAGGGCGTCGATGCCACGCTTCTTCAGGTTTTCGATAGCTACCGCACGCACGTTTTCATCACGGAATTCCGGGAAGCGAGCAGAACCGAGGAAAGTACCGCCACGGTTGATCATGTCGGACACGCTGTAGCGGTCAAGCTGGACCATACGGTCTTCATACAAACCCAGGTAGCCATCATGGATCCCCATGACTTCCAGCCCTTCCGTCAACGCTGCACGTACAACACCACGGATTGCTGCGTTCATGCCCGGCGCATCACCGCCGCTTGTCAACACACCGATTTTCTTAATCATGACTACCTCTGAACTTTGGAATGCAAAATGAAATCTGCTGCCGGAAGTCGATTCCGCATATCGAAACGATCCAACGAATATGCAGATAGTATAACAATCACTTCCTGCTGAATTGATTCAGGTCAGGCCAAATGGTGGTAATTTATACACAAAATGCTGGCCCGGTTCACTTTTTTTACAACGAATTATGAAAGCTCAAACATCTTGCCTTCCTTGGGTACGACTGAACAGGGATCCTGATGAATGATGACATCCGATCCCGGGAAACGTCGTAAAATTGCCTGCTCAACCTGTTCAGCCACTAAATGCGCCTGAACGAGCGGCAGATTATCTTCCATTTCCAAATGAATCTGAATAAAGCGGGTCGGCCCTGACTGCCGCGTGCGAAGATCGTGAGCGCCGCTGACTCCAGGCCATGACGTCACGATATCAATAATTTCCTGACGTTCCTCATCGGGTAAAGCGCGATCCAGCAAAGATTGCACTGCCTCATACCCCATGCGTAATGCGCTATATAAAATATAGATGCCAATCCCGAGCGCAAACAAGGCATCCGCACGATGCCAGCCGTACCATGCCAGCCCGAGCGCAATGAGAATCGCACCGTTCATCATAACATCAGACTGATAATGAAGCATATCTGCCCGAACGGCCTGACTTTGCGTACGCTTCACTACCCAGCGCTGAAACGAGACCAGAATGATTGTACACACTAACGCAATAATGGTGACAACCACCCCAACGCCGGGATCTTTCATCGGTGTGGGTTGAATGAGATGCTGAATCCCGGTCAGGAATAAAAACAGCGCCGAACCGGAAATAAACATGCTTTGCGCCAGCGCCGCCAGCGATTCCGCTTTTCCGTGGCCGAACGTATGTTCATCATCGGCGGGCTGCAGCGAATAGCGCACCACCAACAGGTTGGTTAATGACGCCGCGATGTCCACCAGCGAATCCACCAGTGCTGCCAGAATACTGACCGATCCGGTGTACCACCACGCGAAAATTTTGATCAAAAGTAACAGCGATGCCATCACGGTCGCCGCGATTGCCGCCCGGCTCACCAGCCGCCCATAGGTTTGATTCATAAACACTCCTGCCAGGATATGCCGCTAGTATAACGGATGAAGTAAAACAGTCAGGCAATAACCGAGGGACAAATTTTGGGCAAAAAAAACCCCCACATCATGTGGGGGAAGACAGGGATGGTGTCTATGGCAAGGAAAACAGGGTTACTACTGGGAACGTGAGTTGCTACTACTCAATAAATTCAACGATGAGCTTTTTTTCCAGTGCGCTACGTCGCGCAGTTGCTCCATTCGTTGTTCATGTTTCTCATTTAAAACCGCTTGCTGCTCGGGCGTTAACAGGCGATACATCTGGTTGCGGATCCTGGCTATTTCAACCTGGCGGGCAACCTGTTCTTGCGCCATTCTTTCTGCCTGAGCGCGCACTGCGCTTTCATCAAATTTCTCTGCGGTGACAAGGCGATGCATTGTCTCCATTTCGCTAACATTAACAGGAGGCTGTTCGTGTCTTGCCTGCTGCATTAAATCTCGCATCTGTTGACGTTGATGTTCGGTTAAACTGATACCGTCAAACATGTGGCTCTGAACGCTGCGTTGCGATGAGCCTTCACCCAGGTGCCAGTGATCGCCTGTGACGACTTCAGCTGCATGGCTAAATGTACTGAGTGCCAGCGTTGAGGCCATGACGGCAGCGGTAACTTTGCCCATCACTTGCTCCCAAAATCTTTTCTGTCGCGATTCAACGAGAGACAGTTTACGATTCGGGCTGCAAACATGCGTCAGGGGGTGTAAAACAACGTAAAGTCATAGATTAGCGACGCCTGATGACGTAATTTCTGCCTCGGAGGTACGTAAACAATGAATAAAATCCTGTTAGTTGATGATGACCGAGAGCTGACTTCCCTGTTAAAGGAGTTGCTCGAAATGGAAGGTTTCGATGTGCTGGTTGCCTATGATGGGGAACAGGCGCTTGAGCTTCTGGATGACAGCATCGATTTACTTTTGCTCGACGTCATGATGCCGAAGAAAAACGGCATTGATACGCTGAAAGCACTTCGTCAGACACACCAGACACCTGTAATCATGCTGACCGCTCGCGGCAGCGAATTGGATCGCGTACTTGGCCTTGAGCTGGGCGCGGACGACTATTTACCTAAGCCGTTTAACGACCGTGAACTGGTCGCGCGCATCCGCGCTATTCTGCGTCGCTCACACTGGAGCGAACAGCAGCAGAACAGCGATAACGGCTCGCCGACGCTGGAAGTAGATGCGTTAAGCCTTAATCCGGGTCGCCAGGAAGCCAGCTTTGACGGGCAAATTTTGGAGTTAACCGGCACCGAATTCACCCTGCTCTATTTGCTGGCTCAGCATCTCGGTCAGGTGGTTTCGCGTGAGCACCTGAGCCAGGAAGTGCTGGGCAAACGCCTGACGCCTTTCGATCGCGCGATCGATATGCATATCTCGAACCTGCGTCGTAAGCTGCCAGAGCGTAAAGACGGACACCCGTGGTTTAAAACCCTGCGTGGTCGCGGCTACCTGATGGTCTCCGCTTCATGATAGGGAGCTTAACCGCACGCATCTTTGCCATCTTCTGGTTGACGCTGGCACTGGTGTTGATGTTGGTACTGATGTTACCCAAGCTCGACTCACGCCAGATGACCGAGCTACTGGACAGCGAGCAGCGCCAGGGGTTAATGATTGAGCAACACGTTGAAGCTGAACTGGCGAACGATCCACCCAACGATTTGATGTGGTGGCGTCGCTTGTTTCGGGCGATAGACAAGTGGGCGCCGCCAGGACAGCGGTTATTACTTGTTACGACGGAAGGACGCGTGATCGGCGCAGAACGCAACGAAATGCAGATCATTCGTAACTTTATTGGTCAGGCCGATAACGCCGACCATCCGCAAAAGAAAAAATACGGTCGCGTTGAGATGGTCGGGCCTTTCTCCGTCAGAGACGGTGAAGATAACTACCAGCTGTATCTCATACGACCTGCCAGCAGCTCACAATCTGACTTTATCAACCTGCTGTTCGACCGACCGCTGCTGTTGCTGATCGTCACCATGTTAGTCAGCTCACCGCTATTGCTTTGGCTTGCCTGGAGTCTGGCGAAACCGGCGCGTAAGTTGAAAAACGCGGCGGATGAAGTGGCCCAGGGCAACCTGCGTCAGCATCCGGAACTGGAAGCCGGTCCGCAGGAGTTTCTGGCGGCAGGCGCCAGCTTTAACCAGATGGTGACAGCGCTGGAACGGATGATGACCACACAGCAACGCCTGCTGTCGGACATCTCTCACGAGCTGAGAACACCGCTAACGCGTCTGCAACTGGGCACCGCTCTGCTGCGCCGTCGTAGCGGTGAGAGCAAAGAGCTGGAGCGCATTGAAACAGAAGCACACCGACTGGACAGCATGATCAACGACCTGCTGGTGATGTCACGTAATCAGCAGAAAAACGCGCTGGTCAGTGAAACAGTGAAAGCTAATCAGCTGTGGGGCGAAGTGCTGGATAACGCCGCCTTTGAAGCTGAGCAGATGGGTAAATCACTCACGGTGAATTTCCCGCCGGGTCCGTGGCCGCTGTACGGTAACCCAAATGCGTTGGAAAGTGCGCTGGAAAACATTGTGCGCAATGCCCTGCGCTATTCACATACGAAGATTGAAGTTGGCTTCGCGGTGGATATCGACGGGATTACCATTACCGTAGACGACGATGGTCCGGGCGTAAGCCCTGAAGACAGAGAACAGATTTTCCGTCCGTTCTATCGTACCGATGAAGCGCGCGATCGCGAGTCTGGCGGAACAGGTCTGGGTCTGGCGATTGTTGAAACCGCAATCCAGCAGCATCGTGGCTGGGTGAAGGCCGAAGACAGCCCGCTGGGTGGTTTACGGCTGGTGATTTGGTTGCCGCTGTACAAACGCGCTTAACAGGCTTCCCCGGTAGCCTCGTGCCGGGGAAGCTCTCACTTTATGCTGTCACTTCTGCCGCCGCTAGCTTTTGCTTTTTAATCCGCTTCACCAGAATGGTCGAACAGATAAAGCCCATTAAGCTGAATGCAATCATCACGCTAAAGACATAGTTGTAGCCCGTGATGCCGCTATTGGTATCCAGTAAATAGCCGTATAACGTGTACGCAAACATCGCTGGCATATATCCGATGATGCAGCCAAATGCCATTGCTGAACCCGCGTACTCACGTGGGGTACCGATCTCATCCATTGGCGCGAAGAAAATGGCGCGCTGTGAGAAGATAATCGCTCCAAACCCTAATGTCGCCGCCATACCGATATACACGTTCATTGTTTGATGCGGTAACTGCATGAACACAAGCATCGCAACAGCAGAGATCAGGAACGTCCACTTCAGATACACTGTCGGTGATTTAGCAACTTTATCTGCCAACATTCCACCAATCGGCCCACCTACCATTTTTAACGCATACTGGTTGATGATGCCGTACGCACCGACGAGCGCTACCGGCAGCATATAGATATCTTTTAAGAATGGAATAAAGTAAGTCAGTCCACAGTACGCGGCATAAACGAAGAAAATACCTAAAGAAGCCAGCCAAACATTAGGGCAGGACAAAACATGTTTGATACCCTTTAACACTTCCATGTTGGCACTGGTTTTCTCGCCGCCTTTCACTTTGTCATCATCGACAATAAAGTACGTCACAATACCTGCCACAAGCGTAATTACCGTATAGAACAACAGGCCCGCCTGCATCCCCGCTTTACCTTCACCAAACTGGACGAAGACAAACAGAGCGCCAGATGCAACGATAACATCCACCACGCCACGTCCGGCTTCTAAAAAGCCGAACATGCGTCCTTGTTCTTCTTTCGTTCCCAGCAAACGAACGGCTTTCAGCAATACCGGCCAATAAACCACATCGGCAAAGAAAGCCATCGCGGCAAAGCAAATGAGATAACCGGTAAATGACGGTAGCGTTGCCAGATATAAGCCACATAACCCAACGCCAATCAGACCGAACGGTAATAATATTTTCTTGGAGTAACGGTCTGCGATGTAGAGAGAAAGAAAAAGTCCGGTTGTCTGAACAATCGTATAAACCGTAAAGCTCAACCCAATTTGCGTATTAGTTAAACCCCAGTCATTCTGCATTGGCACATAGAAAACATCTTTCATACTTGAAAGTTTGAATATCGTACCGCCGCCTAAAATCAAAAAACAGAGCCTTGCCCATTTATTCATGAACATGATTAAACCCTCATTGCTTGTTGAGAGAAATATCTAAATTAAATTGTATAATTAATAACGCCAGGGGATTATTTTCATAATCCTTTCCGCATTTAATAATATTTTAAGAAAACTAATTAATTGCCTATAAACTTGTCACATATATCACGGATATATTTTATTTGGGCAAGAGCATGTTCTTTTTCCTGCGCCAGTCGCGCATCAATCATGTTGCTGTCAGGCAGCGGCGTATAACTTGCATCGCGCCATGGGATCCATGGATTATCACCCTCATCGTCGAAGCGAAATGCAGGGGCATAATATTCAACTTCTTCTTCCAGGCCAAAAGCATGTACTTGCGGTTTATCTTCACCTAAAAGTAATAATGCCTTAAGCATCTCTTCCATGGGTAAATCGCCGTGTCCTGAACGACAAGCCTCATGCCCCCAGCCTTTACCTTCTTTAATAATTTTTGCGTCTTTGATATGCACCTGAGTGATCAGAGGAGACATAACCTCTAACGCAGAAAGCGGCTGCTCATTGGCATTAATCATGTTGCCAAAATCAAACAGAATAGAGAGATTTTTCATCCCGCTATTATTAACCAGCGTCACCAGCTCATGGCCTTGCAGATCTTCATGCTGTTCGATAGTAAAGCTTAGTCCGCAATCGTCATACTGAGACAGCCACGCAATATCATTGGCAATCTTCGCCATAACATCGTTCAGATACCCTTCATAACGCGGGTAGAAACGCACTGAAGTTGCACCAGTAGCAACAGCAATACGGATTGCATCCGTCAATGTTGCCTTATCCGATGCGCTCGTTTCGATATGCACATCCAGATTATATTTTTTGGCCTTTTCTTTAAAATCGTGTAGCTGCTGATCGTTCAGTTTCTGCAGTGATTGGGACTCACCATCCTCAACATGTATTTTTACACCCTTCAATTTTTGCTGATGCGCAATATCCAGAAGATCCCCCGGCAGGACTCTCTCGTAGCGCATATTCAGATGAAAAGCATAAGCATGTAGGTACAGCGGTATATTTCTCGCGCGTTCCGCAAGAAGTTCTTGGTTACATTTTCCCATTATTTTTCTCATTCATCGCGAATAACAAGTTCCACTGATTCAAGTCGCCAGTATTCGAAATCAACCTGAACCACTTTTTTATCTCGGGTAGCCCGATGTTTTTCTACTAAAATTCCATACGTATTAGGCGCAACACCCAGCTCTTTGCAGGCCACTTCTGGCATATTGACCGGTTTAAAAATCATTTCTTTGATATTTAAAACATGGCCAAACGCATCTTCCCAGACGCTGGCAAAAGACTGATTGCCCAATTTATTAATGAATCCTGGCGCAACATCGGCATCAATATAGGATTCATGGTAAAACACTTTATGTGAATCAAGACCGCACCAGCCGGTAACTAAATAGCGATCGCCGGAGGAGAGAAAAACATCATCAACATGATGCGGAACTGTATCAATGGTTTCTTTGGTTAAATAATCCCAAAAAGGCTTACGTCCCTGAGCACAAGCTTCAGCATTGAAGCTGGAAAGTGATTTAGGGTTATAAATAAATCGCTTCGATGAAATAAACCAACCACTGCGGTTCTTGCGGAAAATACGCGCATCGATCTCAAGCTCAATCAGAACCTGACGTAAGGTCATACGCTTTGCATCCAGCAGCTCACATAACTCTCTCTCCGAGGGCAATTTGGAGCCCGCTGGTAAATTATTCTCGTTTAACCAGCTTTCAAAGCGCTCTCTGAGCACATCAACATTGTTTTTCTTTTTCATTTCGCTCATCTGGTTTAAACCAATTTGAAGCTAAGATATTTGAGTGCAGGAAATACTCAAGTTTTTTTTCAACGCAGAGTTTCTTTTTGTGGACCAGGTATCAAGAATGGCTTTGAAGCAAACCGTGACCGTCAGGTTTTTGCCCGGTTTGGTACGCAGGAGATGAACCACGGGGGAGAGGTAAATCAGGTGTCGCCACCTGATTTAATTGCCAGATGAAGGTAGGTTTATTTTCCCCACAAACGGCGGGAATTGTCTTCGATCTTGCCGCTTAGACGGCGCTTTTGCATCGTTCTGGTCCAGCTTTTTGATAACCCGGCAGCCGACAGTAAACGGTGATATTGCGAATCATCAAACGGCATATGCCAGGCGATAGCAATTGCCTCCTGTACGCTGACGTCGCTCACGCGTGACGCCAGGATCAATGGCGCGTCTGCTGACACCTGACCAGGCGCGATGACACTGCACAGCCAGCCTGTCTTACCCACATCCTGCATCTGGCTGGCCATATCGCTGATGCCAAAATGGAAATTCAGCTTAAAGCACGGCGAGCGCGGCTGCGTGACCTGAATCAGCGCCTCTCCCCACTGGAAAATGTCGCCAATATACACATTCTCTTCAGTCAGCCCCTCAGTAGAGAGGTTCTCACCAAACGCGGGGGCGACAAATAGCTCCGCCTGCTCCGGAAACGCTTGTCTCCAGTGCTGATAGTGTTCACGCGGATAGTGACACAGCGCGCGATCCGGCCCGCCGTGAATTTTCGTTTCCGCTTGTTCATCCCCCGTCAGCCCCAGTTCGGTCAGCATCAACTCACCGTCAATCTGGACTTTAGCAATCGCGCTGGGACGGCTTCCCGTGTAGTCCCGAACTTTGCCCGTAAAAACATCGACCGGATATTGCATCTGTTCCCTCTCCCGATAAATTTCCCCCATTACACCACATTTATTTTACCCCAGTCGCTCAAAATGAGAGCACGGTTCACATGAAACTTAGGGACACATGCTATCAATGTAATCTGGTTTTGAAACATCATTTCAAATAAGGAGTCGACAACGTGACTGGTCAATCGCAATTTGCTGGCGTCTGGTGTCCTTCCATTACGCCAATGGACAATGATGGAAAGATCGATCTCAACGGTCTAAGCCAACATCTCAAACGCCTTACCGAGGCCAAAATCGACGTGATTTTGCTGATGGGCAGCATCGGGGAATTTGCCTCCTTTACGCTCGAAGAAAGGCTGCTGCTGATCCGCGAAGCCCGTGCCATGAGCTCGCTAAAGATGGTCGCCAACGTCTCATCCACCTGCCAGAATGATGTTTTGTTGATGGCGCAGGAAGCGTATCGCTCAGGTTACGATGCCGTGATGATCCTGCCACCCTACTACTACGGACAAACAGCGAAACAGCTGCTGAGCTACTTCCGTCAGTTGGGGCAGAAACTCAGCGGCAAATGGTTTGCTTATAACTTCCCGGCACGCACCGGCTGTGATTTAACCCCCGAACTGGTAGCCACCCTCGCCGCCGAGTTCCCGAATTTTGCTGGCATTAAAGACACCGTCGACTGCCAGTCCCATACCCGCAGTATGATTCAGACCACCCGCGCCGTGCGGGAGGATTTTGCCGTGCTGTCCGGCTATGACGAATACTACATTCCCAACCTGTTGGCAGGTGGCGCGGGGATTATTTCAGGGTTGAACAACGTCATGCCGGAACTGTTTGTCAGCGCGCGGGAAGCGTTTAAACAGGGCGACCTGGCAGCGCTTCGCGATATTCAGGACCAGATTGGCACCTACATGTCCATCTATGCCATCGGCGAAGATTTTGTCACCACCATCAAAACCGTGGTATCGCGTAAATTTGGCTATTGTACCGGCGTGTCACGTAATGCCGGTGGAGAGTTGAACGAGAGTGAGTGCCGAACAATCGATGAGGTGTTTGTCGTCAAAGGGTAAATAATTAAGCCGGATGGAGCAGACCATCCGGCTTAAGAGACTTACTTCACGGTACCACGAATATCAATTTCTGCCGCCCTTGCTTTGACCTTTTTCGACCAGATAGACGTGATAATCGGCACCAGAATGGAGGTCACAATCACCGACGTGGCGACCAGGGAAGTTGCTGCCGGTGCCATCGGTTTAAATGCCGGAACCATTTCAGCAATCAGCACCGGCGTAGCAACCGCCGCCCCCGCGGAACTGGAAGCGGCAATCCCCGCCGTACCATCGCCACCACCAATCAGTTTATCGGCGATAATCAATGGAATACCAGTGATGATAATCACCGCCACGCCCAGCAGAATACCCAGCACGCCGGTCTGCGCAATCACGCTCAAATCAATGGTGTTACCTAATGCGAAGGCAAAGAACGGGATCAGCGTCTGCACCGCTTTGCTAAAGAACTCCCGCAGTTCAGGGTCCAGATTCCCCAGCGCAAAGCCAATCAGGAACGGCAATACTGCACCAACAAATACGTGCGGTTCAAACGACGCGATCCCGGCGGTTCCCAGAATCACCATGGTCATCAGCGGGCCAGACTCCAGCGACATCAGAACAAACGCCCCAGCCTCTTCTTTGGTGCCGTACTGCTGCATAATCGAGGCATACAGCCCGCCGTTGGTCATATCCATCGCGGCCACCAGCGCCAGCGTAGACAACCCAGCGAAGAATCCGACCTCTACACCATGTTCCGGCAGAATGCGTGAAGCAATCGCTGCAACCACCCACGCCACCAGAATCTTGGTTATGACTAACGTACCTGATTTACGCAGCACGGTGCCGGTGGCGCTTAGCTTGATCGACGCCCCCATGCAAAAGAACCAGACTGCCAGGATAGGTACCGTACCGGTGATCATACCGTTGGTAAAGGAGCCGAAATATTTCCCGGCGCCGGGGGAAAAGGTGTGACACAACGCGCCCAGGAAAAGCGGCACCAGCATCATACCGCCTGGGATTTTCTCTATCGTACGTTTGATCTGCATTTCCATCACCTGTAGACATAAAAATGGGGCAATTTTTATGGGCGATTGCATCTTGCTTTGAGATGCGCCCGTCTTGATGAAAAGAAGATAGACATTCATAGAGACTATAAAAGTGATCCCACTCGCATAATAAAACCTTGTTTCAATTTAAGTGGATCATTGTTTTTATATTGAGTTTGATCACAAAAAAACCCCACAAGCATCGCTTGCAGGGCTTTGTTAAAGCGTAGAACTTATTTTTTTGCTGCGAAACGCGCGGCAGCTTCGTCCCAGTTCACAACGTTCCAGAACTCTTTGATGTAGTCCGGGCGACGGTTCTGGAATTTCAGGTAGTAAGCGTGTTCCCAGACGTCCAGGCCCACAATTGGGAAGCCGGAAGCGCCAGAGATAGCTTCACCCATCAGCGGGGAATCCTGGTTGGCGGTGGAAACAACAGCCAGTTTGTCACCTTTCAGAACCAGCCACGCCCAGCCGGAGCCAAAGCGGGTTGCCGCTGCTTTTTCAAATTCAGCTTTGAAGTTGTCAACGGAGCCGAAGTCACGTTCGATAGCCGCTTTCAGGTCGCCCTGCAGCGTAGTACCGGTTTTCAGGCCTTTCCAGAACAGGCTATGGTTAGCGTGACCGCCCGCGTTGTTACGCAGTACGGTTTTCTTGTCTGCTGGCAGTTGATCCAGTTTGGTGATCAGCTCTTCAACGGACAGGCTGGCGAATTCAGGCAGGCTTTCCAGCGCAGCGTTGGCGTTGTTTACGTAAGCCTGGTGGTGTTTGGTGTGGTGGATTTCCATCGTCTGCTTATCGAAGTGCGGTTCAAGGGCATCATAAGCGTACGGCAGGGATGGCAGTGTATAACTCATAATCATCTCCAGTATTGTCGGGCGGCCAGTGTTAACGCCGCGTAAGCAGTTGGGTCATTATAGTTAATTAAATGATATTGAAAATGATTATCAATGCCGTACTTTTTACATGGTCTTAATGAATCAAATCCATTGTTAAAGATGTGAGCCGAATCACCCACTTAACGTGATGATTGCCAACATGCGCAAAAGGACGGCAATCGTTAAAAGGTTAACCACCTGCGTAATTTTTAAACTCGTTAGGTCGGAGGGGTCATTACCGACGATAAAAAATAACGAGGATTAAGTCATGAGTAACGCGATTACGATGGGTATCTTTTGGCATTTGATAGGGGCAGCCAGTGCCGCCTGTTTCTATGCCCCGTTCAAGCAAGTCAAACATTGGTCATGGGAAACGATGTGGTCGGTTGGCGGGATCGTCTCCTGGATAATCCTGCCGTGGACCATCAGCGCCATGTTACTTCCCGATTTCTGGGCCTACTTCAGCTCCTTCAGCCTCTCCACGCTGGCGCCGGTATTTCTGTTTGGTGCGATGTGGGGGATTGGCAATATCAACTATGGCCTGACCATGCGCTATCTCGGTATGTCGATGGGTATCGGGATTGCGATAGGTATTACGCTGATTGTCGGCACGCTGATGACCCCGATTATCAACGGCAATTTTGATGTACTGATCAATACCTCTGGTGGCCGCATGACGCTACTTGGCGTACTGGTCGCGCTGATTGGCGTAGGCATTGTTACCCGTGCCGGTCAGTTAAAAGAACGCAAAATGGGCATCAAAGCGGAAGATTTCAACCTGAAAAAAGGTCTGGTTCTGGCCGTCATGTGCGGTATTTTCTCTGCCGGGATGTCCTTTGCGATGAACGCGGCGAAACCGATGCACGATGCCGCCGCCGCGTTGGGCGTCGATCCGCTGTATGTCGCCCTGCCTAGCTATGTGGTCATTATGGGCGGTGGCGCGCTTGTTAACCTGGGCTTCTGCTTCATTCGTCTGGCAAAAGTGAAGAACTTGTCGATAAAAGCCGACTTCTCGTTAGCCAAGCCGCTGATTATCACCAACGTGCTGCTCTCTGCGCTTGGTGGCTTGATGTGGTATCTGCAATTCTTCTTCTACGCCTGGGGCCACGCACGTATTCCGGCGCAGTATGACTATGTAAGCTGGATGCTGCACATGAGCTTCTATGTTCTGTGCGGCGGGATTGTCGGTCTGGTATTGAAAGAGTGGAAAAACGCGGGTCGTCGTCCGGTCAGCGTGCTAAGCCTCGGCTGCGTGGTGATCATTGTCGCGGCAAACATTGTCGGTCTGGGAATGGCCAGCTAAGCATGCTGAGTACTGAGATGACGCCACTGGCTCGGCGTCATCCCGGTTTCCCGCGTGAACACCACCGAAAAGTAGTTACTGTCCTCAAAGCCGCAGCGCATGGAAATCTCACTGATCATCAACCGACTATGCTTGAGCAGATACTGCGCATGGCAAACCCGCACCTGGCGGAGATACTGGTTGATGGTCATCCCGGTCTGGCTGCGAAACTGCTGGCGCAAAACGCGCTCGCTGCATTGTTCGCGCTCGCAAAACGTATCCAGTTCAAACGCATGCTCATGGCTACCGGCTAACGCGGTGATCAGTTTATCCAGCAGCGTTTCACTGGAGGTCGCCGGGAGCGTATCCGTGGCATAACGATGCCGCTTAAGGTGTGTCACCAGTTGCCCGAACAGCAGCTCAGCCATGGTAAAAGCCTGTGCATCACGTTGATTACTTTCATGCTCAAGCTGGCTTATCACCTGTCGGGCCTGGGTCATGCCAACGCTACCGAGTCGCCAGTGCGGCTGCCTCGGCGTACCGTCAAACCCAGGGATCGCCCCTTGCCAGTCAACATTCAGCGTCAACCGCTCCGGGCAGTAGATGATATTTTGCAGCACAAGGTCGTTAACGGAAGTGTAGGAGTGTTTATCTTCAGCGCGAATGTAAAACAGATCGCCACGGGTTATCCGGTACGGGCGATCGTTAAGGACATGCAGACCATTACCGCGCCAGACCATGACCAGCTCGCAAAACTCGTGGGTATGCTCAGCAAAGACATCCTGCGGATAACGATCGGCCACGGCGACAGCCTGCTGCTCATGCGCAAAGAAGTCTGATTTCAGAAGGATTAGCTGATTCGCCATCACATGACCTCAACCTGAATGCTTGCCGGATGCGCTGCGCTTATCCGGCCTACAGGGCATCCACGTAGGCCGGATAAGGCGTAAAGGGACATGATTATCTGAGATTCGGCGGTAAAAAACGTTGATAGCTTTCGCGTTACTGGAGGCTGCTTGCCACAACGAGATCGCGCCCCTGGCGAATATCGCGTGGCGACCACTTGAACTCACGGCGAAAAAGCGTGGAAAAGTGGTTACTGTCGCCGAATCCGCAGAGATAAGCGATGTCCGTCACGCTGTCATCACTGTGGCGAAGCAGATGCCGGGCCTTGATCAGCCGCAAGCGATTAAGGTAGCGCTGCGGCGTCAATCCGGTTTGCTGTTTGAGCTGGCGATGCAGAGTGCGCAAAGAGAGGGAAAACTTCTCGGCCAGCGCCTCCCAACACACCTCGTCGGCAAAGTTATCTTCCAGCCACGCCATCAGGAGGTTAAGCCGCGCGTCGTTATCGGTCGCGGCTTCCATCAGGCTGCTTTTACGCAGCAGCACCAGCAGCTGCATAAACAGGATCTCGCGATTTGCCGCCGTTGGTGTATCCATCCCCTCACCGAGCGCTTCCATCTGCCCCACCAGTTGTCGAACCTGCTGCAACACACCCTGATTCACCCGCCAGTGGGAAGGATACTGCCCATTCTGTTCCTGAGGTAAAAGCTGATTCAGCCCAGCCAGAAATTGAAACGCATCCGGGGAACGATACAACACATTGGTCAGGCACAGATTGTCAGTATGTTCATATAAATGCCGGTCATGATCGCGAACGAAACACACCGTACCGCCGCTGATAGTGTAAGGCTGTCCGTTGAACACATGGATCCCCGTGCCGTGTTCGACCACCACAATTTCATGAAAATCATGATGATGTTCTGGAAACGCAGGTTGAGGAAGCCGCGGTTCAATAGCCACTGGCGCTTTACCTGTCGGAAAAAAATCCACGCAATGCAATACCGTCATGATGCCATCCTTCCCGATCAAATGAACATGGCTGAATAGTAATTAAGGGTTATCACCCTCACCTTAAATTTTTGACGCCAAAGTGCGTAAACACGGTCAATTCTTCAAGAAATGGCGGGAAAGATCGGGAATTGCGGAAGACGTCACATCCGCTAAAACCGGTCCTATTAATAGAAATTGTGAACAGCGTCACGTTCACCTTTGCCATGTTGCCAGCCGCTAATTGTGGCTGTCACTGTCAAGAAGGTACGCGTTATCTGGGGTTCTTAGACTGAGTGCAATAAAACTCAGAAGGACCTCGCTATGACTTTTCGCCATTGTGTCGCAGTCGATCTCGGCGCATCCAGTGGGCGCGTAATGCTGGCGCGTTACGACAGTGAACACCGCACCCTGACGCTGCGTGAAATCCACCGCTTCGTGAACTGCCTGCAAAAAACAGACGGTTTTGACACCTGGGACATCGACAGCCTGGAACACGATATTCGTCTTGGCCTGAAAAAAGTCTGCGATGAAGGCATTCGGATAGACAGCATCGGCATTGATACCTGGGGCGTGGATTACGTTCTGATCGATAACGTCGGTCAACGTGTCGGTCTGCCGGTCTCTTACCGTGACAGCCGCACGACCGGCATTATGGCGCAGGCGATGGCGCAGCCGGGTAAAGGTGAAATTTACCGCCGTAGCGGCATTCAGTTTCTGCCCTTTAACACCCTGTATCAACTGCGTGCGCTGGTTGAACAGCAGCCAGAACTGCTCCCGCAGGTGGCCCATGCCCTGCTGATCCCCGACTACTTCAGCTTTCGCCTGACCGGCAAAATGAACTGGGAATACACCAACGCCACCACCACCCAGCTAGTCAATATCAATACCGACGACTGGGATGACACACTGCTGGCGTGGACCGGGGCAGACAAAGCCTGGTTTGGTCGCCCGACGCATCCAGGGAACGTGATCGGCCACTGGATTTGCCCGCAGAAAAATCAAATTCCGGTTGTCGCCGTCGCCAGTCACGACACGGCCAGCGCGGTCATTGCTTCTCCGCTGGCCGACAAAAACAGCGCCTATCTCTCTTCCGGGACCTGGTCGCTGATGGGCTTTGAGAGCAGAACGCCGTATACCAACGATGCGGCGCTGGCGGCGAACATCACTAACGAAGGCGGCGCGGAAGGGCGCTACCGCGTGCTGAAAAATATTATGGGGCTGTGGCTGCTCCAGCGCGTATTAAAAGAGCGCCAGATTACCGACCTGCCAACGCTTATCAGCCAAACGCAAGCGCAGCCTGCCTGCCGGTTCCTGATAAACCCGAACGACGATCGCTTTATCAACCCCGACGATATGAGCGCAGAAATTCAGGCGGCATGTCGTGAATCGGGCCAACCCGTTCCCCTGCAAAACGCTGAACTGGCGCGCTGTATCTTCGACAGCCTGGCGTTGCTGTACGCCCACATCCTGCAAGAACTGGCACAACTGCGTGGTGCAGCATTTAGCCAACTGCACATTGTCGGTGGCGGCTGCCAGAACGCCTTACTGAACCAACTGTGCGCGGATGCCTGCGGTATTCGCGTGATGTCCGGGCCGATTGAGGCCTCCACGCTCGGCAATATTGGCATCCAGTTGATGACGCTGGACGAGCTGAACAACGTCGATGATTTCCGTCAGGTGGTGCGCGCCAACTACGAACTGACCACCTTCATTCCCAATCCTGAAAGTGAAATTGCCCGCTACCAGGCGCAGTTTCAATCACTACGACAGACAAAGGAGCTTTGCGCATGACCACTCAACTTGAACAAGCCTGGGAACTGGCAAAACTGCGTTTCGCCGCGGTAGGCATTGATGTCGAGGCGGCCTTACGCCAGCTCGATCGTCTGCCAGTCTCCATGCACTGCTGGCAGGGCGATGATGTCGCCGGTTTCGAAAACCCGGAAGGCTCGCTCACTGGCGGTATTCAGGCTACCGGTAACTATCCGGGTAAAGCGCGTAACGCCACCGAACTGCGGGCCGATCTGGAGCAAGCGCTAAGCCTGATTCCTGGTCCAAAACGTCTGAATTTGCACGCGATCTATCTGGAATCGGATACACCGGTTCCCCGCGACCAAATCAAACCCGAACACTTCAAAAACTGGGTTGAGTGGGCGAAAGCGAACCAGTTAGGGCTGGATTTCAACCCATCCTGCTTCTCACACCCGCTGAGCGCCGACGGTTTCACGCTGGCGCACGCCGACGACACCATTCGCCAGTTCTGGATCGATCACTGCAAAGCCAGCCGTCGCGTCTCGGCGTATTTTGGCGAGCAGTTGGGTACACCATCGGTGATGAACATCTGGATCCCGGATGGCATGAAAGACATCACCGTTGACCGTTTAGCGCCGCGCCAGCGTCTGCTGGACGCACTGGACGAAGTGATCAGCGAGAAACTTGACCCGGCGCACCATATCGATGCCGTCGAAAGCAAGCTGTTTGGCATCGGTGCGGAAAGCTACACCGTGGGCTCTAACGAGTTCTACATGGGTTACGCCACCAGCCGCCAGACCGCACTGTGTCTGGATGCGGGCCACTTCCATCCGACTGAAGTGATCTCCGACAAAATTTCCGCCGCCATGCTGTATGTACCGCGCCTGCTGCTGCACGTCAGCCGTCCGGTGCGCTGGGACAGCGACCACGTGGTGCTGCTGGATGATGAAACTCAGGCGATTGCCAGCGAGATCGTCCGCCACAACCTGTTTGACCGCGTACACATTGGCCTCGACTTCTTCGACGCCTCCATTAACCGCATTGCCGCGTGGGTGATCGGCACCCGCAATATGAAAAAAGCCCTGCTGCGCGCGCTGTTAGAACCCACCGAACAACTGCGTCAGCTCGAAGCCAACGGCGACTACACCGCACGCCTGGCCCTGCTGGAAGAGCAAAAATCGCTGCCGTGGCAGGCCGTCTGGGAGATGTATTGCCAGCGCCACGACACGCCTGCGGGCAGCCAGTGGCTGGACAGCGTGCGCGCTTATGAAAAAGAGATTTTGAGCAAACGTAGCTAACCGTGACGCCAGGCTTGTAGGCCGGATAAGACGCCCCGCGTCGCCATCTGGCAATGAATGAAACACGATTGCCGGATACCGCTTCGCTTATCCGGCCTTCGTAAGACCCGATAACGTTCGGGCAATAAACAGGAACACCGAACATGCAAAATATTACGACTTCCTGGTTCGTCCAGGGGATGATCAAAGCCACTTCTGATGCGTGGCTGAAAGGCTGGGACGAGCGTAACGGCGGCAACCTGACGCTGCGTCTTGATGAAGCAGATATCGCGCCGTTTAGCGCCGATTTCTACGAAAAACCACGCTATATTGCGCTAAGTCAGCCGATGCCGCTGCTGGCAAACACGCCGTTTATCGTCACTGGTTCCGGTAAATTTTTCCGTAACGTTCAGCTCGATCCCGCGGCAAATTTGGGCGTGGTACAAGTAGACAGCGACGGTGCGGGCTACCACATCCTCTGGGGCCTGACCCACGAGGCCGTGCCGACCTCTGAACTGCCGGCTCACTTCCTCTCCCACTGCGAACGCATTAAAGCGACGAACGGTAAAGACCGCGTGATCATGCACTGCCATGCCACCAACCTGATCGCTCTGACCTACGTACTGGAAAACAACACAGCGCTGATTACCCGCAAGCTGTGGGAAGGCAGCACCGAGTGCCTGGTGGTGTTCCCGGATGGCGTTGGCATTCTGCCGTGGATGGTGCCGGGTACAGATGAAATTGGTCAGGCTACCGCCGAGGAAATGCAGAAACACTCGCTGGTACTTTGGCCGTTCCACGGCGTGTTCGGAAGCGGACCTACCCTAGACGAAGCGTTCGGTTTGATAGATACCGCAGAGAAATCCGCCGAAGTTCTGGTCAAAATCTTTTCGATGGGCGGTATGAAGCAGACCATCTCACGTGAAGAGCTGGTCGCACTTGGCAAACGCTTTGGTGTTACGCCGCTGGCAAGCGCCATAGAGCTGTACTGATACCTCCCAACTCAACGCCGGATGCGGCTTCACCTTATCCGGCCTACAGGATTTTATTATTAAGGAGAATAGTGATGAGCTTTATGTTGGCACTGCCAAAAATTAGCCTGCATGGCGCCGGCGCGATTGCCGATATGGTGAATCTCGTGGCGAATAAACAATGGGGCAAAGCGCTGATCGTCACCGATGGTCAACTGGTAAAACTGGGCCTGCTGGATAGCCTGTTTGCCGCGCTGGATAAACATCAAATGTCTTACCACCTGTTTGATGAAGTATTCCCGAACCCGACAGAAGAGCTGGTACAGAAAGGTTTTGCGGCCTATCAGAACGCAGAATGTGACTACATCATCGCCTTCGGTGGCGGCAGCCCGATCGATACCGCCAAAGCGGTAAAAATCCTGACAGCCAACCCTGGCCCTTCTACCGCTTACTCCGGCGTGGGCAAAGTGAAAAATGCGGGCGTCCCGCTGGTCGCCATCAACACTACCGCCGGTACGGCAGCAGAGATGACCAGCAACGCAGTCATTATCGACTCTGCCCGTAAGGTTAAAGAGGTGATCATCGACCCAAATATCATCCCGGATATCGCCGTGGATGATGCCAGCGTGATGCTGGAAATCCCGGCCTCCGTCACCGCCGCAACCGGTATGGACGCCCTGACCCACGCGGTGGAAGCCTATGTTTCCGTTGGTGCTCATCCGCTTACCGACGCTAACGCACTGGAAGCGATTCGCCTGATCAACCTGTGGCTACCAAAAGCGGTCGACGACGGTCATAACCTCGAAGCTCGTGAGCAAATGGCGTTTGGTCAGTATCTGGCGGGGATGGCATTTAACAGCGCTGGTCTGGGTCTGGTGCATGCGCTGGCGCACCAGCCGGGCGCAACCCATAATCTGCCACACGGCGTCTGCAACGCCATCCTGCTGCCGGTAATCGAAAACTTTAACCGTCCGAACGCCGTGGCGCGCTTTGCCCGCGTGGCGCAGGCAATGGGCGTCGATATCCGTAACATGAGCGATGAAGCGGCAAGTATGGAGGCCATCAACGCGATTCGTGCACTCAGCAAGCGTGTCGGTATTCCTGCGGGCTTTAGCTCCCTTGGCGTGACGAAAGAGGATATTGAAGGCTGGCTGGATAAAGCGTTGGCCGATCCGTGTGCGCCGTGCAACCCGCGCACCGCCAGCCGCGACGAGGTCCGCGAGCTGTACCTGGAGGCGTTATGATCCGCAAGGCCTTTGTGATGCAGGTGAATGCCGACGCGCACGTTGAGTACCAGCGTCGTCATAACCCCATCTGGCCAGAGCTGGAAGCGGTGCTGAAAGAGCACGGCGCCCATCACTACGCGATTTATCTCGATCAGGCGCGCAATCTGCTGTTCGCCACCGTTGAGATTGAGTCCGAAGAACGCTGGAATGCCGTTGCCAGCACCGACGTTTGCCAACGTTGGTGGAAGCATATGCGTGACGTAATGCCAGCAAACCCGGACAACAGCCCGGTTAGCGCAGAGCTAAAAGAAGTGTTTTATTTGCAGTAAGTTATATGCCCGGTGGCACAAGCTTACCGGGCCTACGGTTTTATTTTTTGTAGGTCGGATAAGCGATAGCGCCATCCGACAATTCAATTTTGCTCAGAGACCAGAATCGCCTGGGTGTCAGGCTCCAGCGCTTTAAAAATATGCGCCCGATCGGCGGGGTAACAAATATAGTCCCCCTCGCCTAACTCCTCCGGCGCTTCAGTCAATCCTACCATCGCCTTACCCTGCGTCACGATGATGTGTTCAACCGATCCCGGTGGATGCGGCTGTGAAATACGATCCGCGCCCGGTTGCGTCAGCAGCAGATAGATATCCCGCCGCGCCCCCGGCGGGCAGGCGGCCAGTAAAATGGCCTGATAGTGCGCCTGCTCGGCTACCACCTTTGTCCCTTCTCCGCGACGAATCACCTGCGTTTTTTGTTCCTGCGGCTCCAGCAGGCGAGCAAAGGGAATATCCAACGCCACACACAGCGACCAGAGCGTTTCCAGGCTAGGATTGCCATTGCCCGCTTCCAATTGCGAGAGTGTCGATTTTGCAATCCCTGCGCGACGGGCAATCTCTGCCAATGACAAACCGGTGCGCTGGCGTTCACGCACAAGGCTTTTCGCGATCATACTGATGGGCTGGGTCATTCACGACTCCATGTTCTTTATATCGAACGAATCGTTCGACTTGTAATATTAACTGGTCGCGTTCATTATAATGGAAATTCGTTCGATATGGCTAAAACGGTATGAAACATTATTTTTCCAGTCTCAAAGGCGACACGATAAAAGCAATATTTTTAGTCTGTCTGGCCGTCGGCGTAGTCGGCATGTCATACGGCTCGCTGGCGATGGCCTACGGCTTCCCGCTGTGGGTACCGTTTGTGCTTTCGATTACGGTACTGGCGGGTGCGTCCGAATTTATGTTTATCGGCATCGTCGCCAGCGGCGGTAACCCACTGGCGGCGGCGGCGGCCGGTTTACTGGTTAACGCCCGACACGTGCCGTTTGGCGTCACGGTGCGCGACCTGGTGGGCTCCCGGGCTGCGAGTTTCCTCGGCTGTCATATCATGAACGACGAAAGCGTAGTCTTTGGCCTGTCGCAAAAAACGCCCGAACAACGTAAAGCCGCCTTCTGGCTGTGCGGTCTGGGCGTCGCGATTTTCTGGCCTGTTGGCACACTGATCGGCGCGGGCGTCGGCAAACTGCTCCCCGCCCCGGAAACCATCGGTCTGGATGCCGTCTTCCCTGCAATTTTATTAGCCTTAGTGGTCCCGGCCTTTAAAAACCGCACCACGCTGATTCGCGCCTGTAGCGGTGCCGGGTTGTCGCTTGCCGCCATCCCCTTTGCGCCGGTCGGTTTACCTGTTTTGCTCTCACTGTTTGGCTTACTGACAAGGAAAAAATAATGGGCAACATGACGCTGTTTATCGTCGGTATCGCCATGTTATCTCTGGGAACGTATTTAATGCGTTTAGGAGGAGCGAAGCTTGGGAGCCGTTTAGCGTTCTCGGAACGCTCGCAGGCGCTGCTTTCCGACGCCGCAACGGTATTACTGTTCTCCGTTGCGCTGGCGACCACCTTTTACGAAGGCGAACACTTCGCTGGCATGGCCCGCGTGCTGGGCGTGGCTTTTGCGGTATTTCTCGCCTGGCGCAAGCTGCCGCTAATCGTGGTGATCGTCGCTGCCGCAGTGGTGACTGCATTGCTGCGAATGGCAGGCATAAACTAAAAAAGCGCCTCAAGGGCGCTCTTTCGACAGTACTAAGGTATCTTATTTCAGCAGTTCGGCGGTCATGTGCACGCGGTTACCGGTGTATGCCTGAGTGATTTTGTAATCGCTGGCACCTGCGCGTTCAGCCTGAGCGGCGATTTTTGCTTCAGCGCTTTCCAGCGTAGAACCGGTTGCGGTAACTGTCTGAGCAGCGAAAGAACCGAAAGAAGTAGCCAGAGCGATAACTGCGACAAAAGTTTTGATGCTTTTCATGATATAAACCCTTTAACTTAGTTGTTTGAGTAAGGCACCGTGCCTTGATGTGATAAATAATAGGCTGATACTCGAACAACTGAAAGCGGAAGGATTTGCCAGTCTTATTCAAATTATTTGAGAGATAAGATGTTACGTAATCAGGAATCACAATGGCTTGCTGGCAGCCGTAGAAAAACGCAACCGGCGGGTAGTTGGTTACTTCGTCAGGGTGAACCACAAAGTAAAATTCATCTTTTACATCATGGTGTGGCTCGTGCGGTTTATCACGCAGACAACGGCGTTGAAAGGGTTAAAGAGTTCTACTTTGCCGGGGAATACTGCTTTCTGTACCTGAACTGGCTAATTAACACACCTGCCGATTACAGCCTGCAAATGATCTCCGCAGGAGAAACCACTGAATTTCCCTTGGCTTTGCTTGATGCGCCGGAAAATCAGGATATTAAGACTCAGCTACTGGTCCAGCAATTGATCTACAAAGAGAAAAAAGAGCAAATGCTGCTGCTCAATACCCCAGAGCAACGCTACCAGTACGTACAAACACACTTCCCGGACTGGGAGTCACAGCTCACCCAGCGCGATCTTGCCAGCTATATCGGCATTACCCCCGTTAGCCTGTCCCGTATTCGCCAGCGTCTTAACAAAGGTTAACGCCTTACGGTGATGCGTAGATTATTGTCCCGTCACTCTTTAATAGATGGCGACCACAATGAACGCATTTCTTCTTTCTCAGATGCTGGCTGGCATCAGCTTCTTACTGGATATTTCCGCTTTTCATTTTCAACGCCGGGCTATCACTTTAACGCTGCTCACCAGCTCCACTTCTCTGTTAGCTATCCATTTCTATCTTTTGGATCAACACGCTGCGGCTGGGTTAATGATCATTGCCGCATGCCGCTACGCGACAGCCATCGTCACCTTTCACCGCTGGGTGATGTGGGGATTTATGCTGGGGTCGCTGCTGTGTAGCATTTATCTTTGGCAAAATCTGTCGAGTATATTGCCGCTGATGGGAAGCCTGCTGATGACATTTGCGTCATTTCAAAAACGCAGCGGAAAATTACGGGGATACACCTTGTGTGGCAGCCTGTGTTGGCTGCTGAACAATGTGATTGTTGGCTCGCCAGTTGCCGTAATCATGGAACTGGCATTTTCCGGCAGTATTCTGGCCGCCTGGTGGCGTCACAGCGCGACCAGACGTTGCGGATGCGTATAGATCGTCGCCCTGCCCGGTTTGCAAAAACCCACCAGCGTCAGGTTACAACGTTCGGCAACTTCCACGGCGAGCGTTGTCGCCGCAGAAACAGCAAACAGGATCTCCACACCGCACATCGCCGACTTCTGCACCATCTCATAACTGGCGCGGCTGGAGACTAATACCGCGCCCTGTTGCCAGGTTTCCCCTTCGATTGCACGTCGTCCCAGCAGTTTATCCAACGCAACATGACGTCCAACATCTTCATGCCCGCCCGCCAGATGACCTGACGGTTGTACCCAGGCAGCCGCGTGCGTGCAGCCTGTCAGTTGCCCCACGGGTTGAAAATCGTTGAGATGTCGTAAAGCGTTATCAAGATTCGCCAGATCGAATGTCTGGGTAAACGGCAGCGGCTGGACCGGCTTGCCAATGTCATTGAGCTGCTCTACGCCACAAACGCCGCAACCGGTGCGACCGGCCAGCGCGCGACGACGTTCCTTCAGCCCCATAAAGCGACGGCTGGACAATTCAACCTGCACTTCCAATCCGTTGCAGGAAGGCACTACGTCCATTCCGTAGATATCCTGCGGGGACTCAATAATGCCTTCAGAAAGTGAAAAACCCATCGCGAAGTGCTCAAGATCTTTCGGTGATGCCATCATCACCACGTGCGAAATCCCGTTGTATACCAGCGCAACAGGCACTTCTTCAGCTACCTCATCAGACTGAGGATGTTGCAAATCCTCGCGTTTCCAGAGGGTCAACTGGCGAGATCCTGTCGAAGATGTCACATTCTTGATGTTTTCTTGAATAATCTTATTCACTTTCTTTTAACCATATTGGAACACGCATACCAACATTGTGGTATTCTTTACAAATCCCTCCTGGACGGAGGGAAATTCACCCAATTCTGGACCTTTGCGGTCCCGTCCGCAAAGAAAAATAACAACCACTTCCCTCGCGTTCGCGTTACAGAAAAGCGAAGGGAACGTGACAATGTCGAAACAAGGAGCGAACCATGCAGGTCAGCAGAAGGCAGTTCTTTAAGATCTGCGCTGGCGGTATGGCAGGCACCACGGCAGCGGCACTGGGCTTTGCACCCGGCGTAGCGCTCGCGGAAACACGGCAATATAAACTGCTGCGCACCCGCGAAACCCGTAACACCTGCACTTACTGTTCCGTTGGCTGTGGACTGTTAATGTACAGCCTCGGTGACGGCGCAAAAAACGCCAAAGCATCCATCTTCCATATCGAAGGGGACCCGGATCACCCGGTGAACCGTGGCGCGCTGTGCCCGAAAGGGGCAGGACTTGTGGACTTCATCCACTCCGAAAGCCGCCTGAAATTCCCGGAATATCGCGCACCAGGCTCAGATAAGTGGCAACAGATTAGCTGGGATGAGGCATTTGACCGCATCGCTAAGCTGATGAAAGAAGACCGCGACGCTAACTACGTTGCACAAAACGCTGAAGGCGTAACCGTTAACCGCTGGCTTTCCACCGGAATGCTGTGTGCTTCCGCTTCCAGTAACGAAACCGGCTATTTAACGCAAAAATTCTCCCGCGCGCTCGGTATGCTCGCGGTCGACAACCAGGCACGCGTCTGACACGGACCAACGGTAGCAAGTCTTGCTCCAACATTTGGTCGCGGTGCGATGACCAACCACTGGGTCGACATTAAAAACGCCAACCTCGTCGTGGTGATGGGCGGTAACGCCGCTGAAGCTCACCCGGTCGGATTCCGCTGGGCGATGGAAGCCAAAATTCACAACGGTGCGAAGCTGATTGTTATCGATCCACGCTTTACGCGAACCGCTGCGGTGGCTGATTTCTATGCGCCAATTCGTTCCGGTACTGACATTGCTTTCCTGTCAGGCGTTTTGCTGTACCTGCTGAACAACGAAAAATTCAACCGCGAATATACTGAGGCCTATACCAACGCCAGCCTGATCGTGCGTGAGGATTACGGTTTCGAAGATGGCCTGTTCACCGGCTACGACGCGGACAAACGCAAGTATGACAAAACCAGCTGGAACTACGAGCTGGATGAAAAAGGCTTCGCCAAACGCGATGTCACCCTGCAACATCCGCGCTGCGTGTGGAACCTGCTGAAACAGCACGTCTCCCGCTACACGCCGGACGTTGTAGAAAACATCTGCGGTACGCCAAAGGCCGATTTCCTGAAGGTCTGTGAGTACATCGCAGAAACCAGCGCCAAAGATAAAACCACGTCGTTCCTGTACGCCCTGGGCTGGACGCAACACTCCGTGGGTGCGCAGAACATCCGTACCATGGCGATGATCCAGTTGCTGCTTGGCAACATGGGGATGGCTGGCGGCGGTGTTAACGCCCTGCGCGGTCACTCCAACATTCAGGGCCTGACCGACTTAGGCCTGCTGTCACAAAGCCTGCCAGGCTATATGACGCTGCCAAGCGAGAAACAGACTGACCTGCAAACCTACCTTGCCGCCAACACGCCAAAACCGTTGCTGGAAGGTCAGGTGAACTACTGGGGCAACTACCCGAAATTCTTCGTTTCGATGATGAAAGCCTTCTTTGGCGATAAAGCGACAGCGGAAAACAGCTGGGGCTTCGACTGGCTGCCGAAGTGGGATAAAGGGTACGACGTCCTGCAGTACTTCGAGATGATGAATCAGGGCAAAGTGAATGGCTATATCTGCCAGGGCTTTAACCCGGTCGCGTCATTCCCGAACAAAAACAAAGTTGTGGCTTCACTGTCCAAACTGAAGTTCCTGGTCACTATCGACCCGCTCAACACCGAGACCTCCACCTTCTGGCAGAACCACGGAGAGTCAAACGATGTTGATCCGTCGAAAATCCAGACCGAAGTATTCCGTCTGCCGTCCACCTGCTTCGCTGAAGAGAACGGTTCTATCGTTAACTCCGGTCGCTGGCTGCAGTGGCACTGGAAAGGCGCGGATGCCCCGGGGATTGCCGTTACCGATGGCGAAATCCTCGCCGGTATCTTCCTGCGTCTGCGCAAGATGTATGCCGAGCAAGGTGGCGCGAACCCGGAACAGGTGCTGAGCATGACCTGGAACTACTCCACCCCGCACGAACCGGCTTCGGAAGAAGTGGCGATGGAGAGTAACGGTAAAGCTCTGGCCGACATTACCGACCCGGCAACCGGTGCGGTTATCGTCAAGAAAGGCCAACAGCTAAGCTCATTCGCCCAACTGCGTGACGACGGCACGACCTCCAGCGGCTGCTGGATTTTTGCCGGTAGCTGGACGCCGGAAGGCAACCAGATGGCACGTCGCGATAACGCCGACCCGTCAGGTCTTGGCAATACGCTGGGCTGGGCATGGGCGTGGCCGCTCAACCGACGCATTCTGTATAACCGCGCCTCCGCTGACCCGCAGGGGAATCCGTGGGATCCAAAACGTCAGATCCTGAAATGGGATGGGGCGAAGTGGAGCGGGATGGATATTCCGGATTACAGTGCCGCCGCACCTGGCAGCAACGTTGGGCCGTTCATCATGCAGCCGGAAGGGATGGGACGCCTGTTTGCTATCGATAAGATGGCGGAAGGTCCGTTCCCGGAACACTACGAGCCGTTTGAAACGCCGCTGGGGACTAACCCGCTGCACCCGAACGTTATCTCTAACCCTGCCGCGCGCATCTTTAAAGGTGACGCGGAAGCACTGGGTAAAGCAGATAAGTTCCCGTACGTCGGTACGACCTACCGTCTGACCGAGCACTTCCACTACTGGACCAAGCATGCGCTGCTGAACGCCATCGCTCAGCCGGAACAGTTTGTGGAAATTGGCGAGAAGCTGGCGAATAAGCTCGGTATCTCCCACGGCGATACCGTCAAAGTCTCCTCTAACCGCGGCTACATTAAGGCCAAAGCAGTGGTGACTAAACGTATTCGCACGCTGAAGGCTAACGGTAAGGATATCGACACTATCGGTATTCCGATTCACTGGGGCTACGAAGGTGTGGCGAAAAAAGGCTTTATCGCTAACACGTTAACGCCATTCGTCGGTGATGCGAACACGCAGACGCCGGAATTTAAGTCCTTCCTCGTGAACGTGGAAAAGGTGTAACGGAGACGACCTATGGCTTATCAATCGCAAGACATCATTCGTCGTTCCGCCACTAACGGTTTCACCCCCGCGCCTCAGGCGCGGGACCATCAGGAAGAAGTGGCGAAGCTTATCGACGTCACCACCTGTATCGGCTGTAAAGCGTGTCAGGTGGCGTGTTCTGAATGGAACGACATCCGTGATGAAGTGGGCAACAACGTTGGGGTGTACGACAACCCGGCTGATTTGACCGCCAAATCCTGGACGGTGATGCGCTTCTCGGAAGTGGAACAAAACGACAAACTGGAATGGCTTATCCGCAAGGATGGCTGTATGCACTGCGCCGATCCGGGCTGCCTGAAGGCGTGTCCGGCTGAAGGCGCAATCATTCAGTATGCCAACGGTATCGTCGACTTCCAGTCTGAGCAGTGCATCGGCTGTGGCTACTGCATCGCGGGCTGCCCGTTCGACGTGCCGCGCCTCAATCCGGAAGACAACCGCGTCTACAAATGTACGTTGTGCGTTGACCGTGTTGTGGTCGGGCAAGAACCGGCCTGCGTGAAAACCTGCCCAACCGGTGCCATTCATTTCGGCACCAAAGAGTCGATGAAAACCCTGGCAGGCGAACGCGTGGCGGAGCTGAAAACGCGTGGTTACGAAAACGCGGGTCTGTACGATCCGGCGGGTGTTGGCGGTACGCACGTAATGTACGTATTGCACCATGCGGACAAACCGAATCTGTATCACGGTCTGCCGGAGAACCCGGAGATCAGCGCCACCGTGAAATTCTGGAAAGGCATCTGGAAACCTCTCGCAGCCGTCGGCTTTGCAGCGACATTTGCGGCCAGTATCTTCCACTACGTCGGTGTAGGCCCGAACCGCGCGGAAGAGGAAGAAGACAACCTGCATGAAGAAAAAGACGAGGTGCGCAAATGAAACGACGTGACACCATCGTGCGCTACACAGCGCCGGAACGCATCAACCACTGGATAACCGCCTTCTGCTTCATTCTGGCAGCGGTGAGCGGGATGGGCTTTCTCTTCCCGTCTTTTAACTGGCTGATGCACATCATGGGCACTCCGCAACTGGCGCGAATTGTGCACCCGTTTGTCGGCGTGATCATGTTTGCCTCGTTTATCATCATGTTTTTCCGTTACTGGCACCACAATCTAATCAATCGGGATGATATCTTTTGGGCGAAGAATATTCGTAAGATTGTCGTCAACGAGGAAGTAGGTGACACGGGACGTTATAACTTCGGCCAGAAATGCGTATTCTGGGCGGCGATTATCTTCCTGGTCCTGTTGCTGGTGAGCGGAGTGGTCATCTGGCGTCCGTATTTTGCGCCTGCTTTCTCAATCCCGGTGATCCGATTCGCGTTAATGCTGCATTCATTTGCCGCAGTAGCGTTAATTGTGGTTATCATGGTGCACATTTACGCCGCCCTTTGGGTGAAAGGCACCATTACCGCGATGGTGGAAGGATGGGTTACCAGTTCATGGGCGAAGAAACATCACCCGCGCTGGTACCGTGAAGTCCGCCAGAAACAGGAAAAGTCATCTGAATGAGTATTCGCATAATCCCGCAAGATGAGCTGGAGAAGAGCGAGAAACGCACGGCGGATATGATTCCGCCGTTATTATTCCCCAGACTCAAAAATTTGTATAACCGCCGCGCTGAGCGCCTGCGCGAGCTGGCCGAGAACAACCCGCTGGGCGACTACCTGCGCTTTGCCGCGCTGATCGCCCACGCGCAGGAAGTGGTGTTGTACGACCATCCGCTGCAGATAGATCTGACCGCTCGCATCAAAGAAGCGAACGATCAGGGCAAACCGCCGCTGGATATCCACGTCCTACCACGCGACAAGCACTGGCAAAAACTGCTGCAATCGTTAATTGCTGAGCTGAAACCAGAAATGAGCGGCCCTGCGCTTGCCGTGATCGAAAATCTGGAAAAAGCCTCAGAGCAGGAACTGGAGCTGATGGCCAGCGCGCTGTTTGCCTCTGATTTCGCCTCCGTCAGCAGCGATAAAGCACCGTTTATTTGGGCTGCCCTGTCGCTCTACTGGGCGCAGATGGCAAGCCTGATCCCCGGCAAAGCCCGTGCGGAATACGGCGAACAGCGTCAGTACTGCCCGGTGTGTGGTTCAATGCCGGTCTCCAGCATGGTGCAAATCGGTACTACTCAGGGGCTGCGCTATCTGCACTGCAACCTCTGCGAAACCGAGTGGCACGTGGTACGCGTGAAGTGCAGCAACTGCGAGCAAAGCCGTGATTTGAACTACTGGTCGCTGGATAACGAACAGGCGGCAATTAAAGCTGAAAGCTGCGGCGACTGCGGGACTTACCTGAAGATTCTCTATCAGGAAAAAGACCCTAAAGTTGAAGCCGTGGCTGACGATCTCGCTTCACTGATGCTGGACGCGCACATGGAGCAAGAGGGCTTTGCCCGCAGCTCCATCAACCCGTTCCTGTTCCCGGGTGAAGGGGAGTAAGTTTTAAGATCTTCCCCCGGCAATTGAACCAAACTGCCGGGGATTATCTTAGTGCCTGAATGACATGTTTTGGATCATTGGCAATAGCACGTAACAACGCTTTTGCTGGACCGGTCGGTGAACGACGCCCTTGCTCCCAATTTCGCAACGTATCCACGCTTACCGATATCAAATCTGCGAAACGAGTCTGTGATAATCCTGAAGACTGGCGAATTTCCTTTATTTTCATGGCGTCAATATGAAAGGTACGGGAAGGTTGTCGCGTTCCTTCAGCGATCTCATTCATCTGAACCATACTTTGAGTTAATCGCTCAAATAGTGCCTTATCCATTTACCACCTCTCATTCAACATACGCAGCAGCACTTTTTCTTGTGGAGTAAGATCATCCTTGATCCCTTTCTGATAAATCAGCAACAATCGAATTTGTGATTTTCTGATTTGATGAAAGTAAATAATCCTCTTAACTATACGTCAATGGCGTATAGTACATTTTCCTCACAATACCGAATTCAAACAGCAGAAACCAATGACGGTTTTTAATCTGCGAGCCGCTTTCCAGAATCATACCTGCCCCCATTTTTCCCATTTTCATTCTTAGTTATCCAGGTTATAAACCTGTATATCTATACAGATAAGGGGATGTAAAAATGGCACTGGAAAGCGGGATTGCACAGCTGGTTGAGGCATTTATCGTGGCGGGGCGCCCTTCTTCGCGCGAGCAGAATATTGATGACCGGAGAGCAGGCTATATCGCCAGCACGGTCCTGGCCGGAGACACTGAAACCCGCGTACAAGTTGAAGATATTGAACTCGATGCCATGATGTTTCGCGTAGTTTCGCCGCGGGGCAGCACGGGAAATCTCCCCTGCGTTATCTATTACCACGGTGGCTGCTTTGTCAGCGGCGGATTTGCCACACATGATAACCAGTTAAGGCAACTTGCCTGGTACAGCGGCTGTCGGGTCATTGCGGTGCAGTATCGCCTCGCACCTGAGCACATCTTCCCGGCAGCACATAACGATGCTGAAACCGGGGCCAATATTATCTGGAAGTATGCCCAGAAACTGGGTGTCGACCGTAGCAACATTACGCTGGCTGGCGACAGCGCTGGCGGGCATCTGGCGCTGGTCACCGCACTACGCCTGAAAGCTACCAGGCAGTGGCAACCTGCGCAGCTTATGTTGATCTACCCGATGCTGGACGCAACCGTCAGGTTTGCGAGCTATGACCATAATGGACAGGATTACATTATCACCCGCGACACGCTGCTGTCGGGCTACGAGATGTATATGCCGCAAACCGATCCATTGCATCCCGAAGTCAGCCCACTCTGGCGCGAAGACTTCAACGGTTTACCGCCCACGCACATCATTACAGCTGAATTCGACCCACTGCGAGATGAAGGCGAGGCCCTGTATCAACGGTTCCAGGAGCAGGGCGTGGAGTGCACTTGCCAACGCTATCTCGGCGTTATCCACGGATTTTTCCAGTTGGCTGGGGTGAGCCAGGCAGCACGAAGCGTTATGCGGGATGTGGCCTGGCGCGTCATAAAACCTGAAGCAGGAAGACATGCTTAATTAATATTTTGTTTTCAGGTTGAAAACCTTGTAATGGAACTACACCGTGCATGTTATCAGCCGAAAACCATTCATATCGGGGTAATAAAGAATGAGAACTCATCGTCAGATGGATGCAACCAGCGCAAAAAAGATCGTTGATACCTTCAGCGATGCAGTAAAAGCCATCCCACTGTTGGGGGAAGACCGAAATGATACTGAGTATCGCAGGGCACTAGCGCTAGTGGAGTTTCTGGTCGACCAGGATGATCTTGAAAACCCACTATTTGAATTGCTCTGTACCCGAATCAGTGAATATGAAAAACATGCGCCGGAATTCAAAGCACTCAACCAACACCTGGAGAAAACTCCCTCTGGCGTTTCAGTATTGCGAACGCTCATGGATCAATACGGTCTCAAAGCAGCAGATCTTGCCAACGAACTCGGTTCAAAATCGAACGTCAGCAACATCTTAAATGGTCGCAGAGCTCTGACTGTAAGTCACATTAAAGCGCTTGCTGAACGCTTTAACCTTCCGGCGGACGCTTTCATTGAGTAGATGATTACATCCTCTGACCTACTCTTCCTCGTTCCCGCCTTCTTCATATGCGCCAAACGGTTTTGCGGGTAGCACAATGTAGGTGCCTTCAAACACCACGCCCGGCGTGTCATCGCCAAACACCCCAACCTGCATCTGAACGCGCGCCTTGCGACCTCTTGCCAGACGGTCCAGGTCACCGCTCAGCGAGCCCAGATCGGCGATAGCGGTAGGTTTCCCGGTGATCGGCCTGCTGTATCGGATATGTGCGTCGGCAAGGATTATCGTCCCGCCCAGATGACGCTCACGCAGCATCAGCCAGATAAGTCCCCAGCCCGTTAGCGTCGCCAGGGAAAACAGACTCCCGGCAAACAGCGTATGGTGCGGGTTCTGATTGCCCGTCTCGGGCATCGTGGTGATAAATTTCTGCCCGGTATATTGCTGAATGCGCACACCCATTTTCTCACTCAATGGAATATGTTCGTACCAGGCTTGCTGTAGCTGTCCGCACCAGTCCCCGCGATGGAGAATGTCGTCCAGCGTCGCAATAGGCTTAATCATCAAAAAGTGACGCACCGGCGTGGTTTGCGGTGTGGTGATTTCTCCCTGGCTCACAAATCCCAGTTTGGCGAAAAATTCGACCGCATCTTCACGGGCGCTACAGGTTACGCGTTTGACTCCTTCCTGACGCGCCACAGACTCCAGGGTCATCGCCATCAGCGTGCCCAACCCTTTCTCCTGCACGGAAGGGTCAACGGCCATAAAGCGTATGGAGGCTTCGTTATCCGCATTGATATACAGTCGGCCAACTGCGACCAGATTTCCCTCTTCGTCCACCACCATCTGGTGATGCGCCATCGCATCCCAGGCATCCCGTTCGGAGCCTTTAGGCTGGTGCAAAGGTTTACGCAACATCTCCCAGCGAAACTGGTAGTAACGCTCCAATTCTTCTTCTGTTTGCGGTACTCGAAGGTGATACATAGTCGTATTCTCTCTTGTTGTCCGCGGCCACACCGGTAGCTGGTTCATACTTGTAACCAGAACGTCACGGGGCCATCATTAACCAGTGAAACCTGCATATCCGCAGCGAATCGACCGGTTTGCGTATTCATTTCCTGTTGGCGGCAACGCTCAACAAAGTACTCATACAACGCCTCTGCACGATCGGGCGCAGCCCCTTTTGAAAACCCCGGGCGCATGCCGCGTTCGGTATCTGCCGCCAGCGTGAACTGTGAAACCACCAGCACGCTGCCCCCTGACTGCTGCACGTTAAGGTTCATTTTGCCTTCGGCATCGCTAAAGATTCGATAGCCGAGTACGCGCTCGCACAGGCGGTTCGCTTTCTGTTCGTCATCATCCCTTTCGACACCTAACAGGACCAAAAGTCCTGGGCCAATTTCACCCGTCACCTCGCCCTCCACGGTGACGCTGGCACGGGTTACGCGCTGAATTAATGCAATCATGGTTGCTCTGCTTCTTCTTGTTCTGCGGCTTGTTTAAGTTTGCGGTATTCCCCGAGAGTGACAGTTATTTCCGCGCCTAGCAAGACGATACACCAGGTCCAGTATACCCAGACGAATAAAATGGGGATCACCGCCAGGACACCGTAAATGAGCTGATAAGACGGGAACATCGTGATATAGAGCGCAAATCCTTTCTTTCCGGTTTCGAACAACACAGCGGCCACAAAGGCGCCAATAACCGCATCACGGTTGGGTACACGCGTAGTCGGTACGATGCTGTAAAGCAGCCAGAACGAGAGCCAGGAAAGCACCAGCGGGAAAATACGCAGGACGTTATCAATCACCGTGTTGAGATCGCTGGCCCAGCGCAATGACAACAGATAAGAGCTGATTGCCAGACTGGCCCCCGCCAACAGCGGCCCCAGCGTTAAAATCATCCAGTAAACGGCGAAAGAGTAAACTTTAGGCCGAGTACGCTTGCTGCGCCAGATAGTATTCAGGGCGTTATCAATGGAATACATCAGTAATAACGCTGTCACAATCAGCCCGCACGCCCCAACGGCCGTCATTTTGTTCGAGTTGGCGACGAACTGTTCAATATAACGCTGAATGACATCTCCCGTCGCCGGGATAAAGTTTGCGAAAATGAAATGACGTAGCTGGACACTGACGTCAGAAAACATCGGAAATGCGGCGAAAAGAGCAAAAACTACGGCAATAAGCGGCACTAATGAGAGCAATGAGACATAGGCAAGATTCCCTGCCAGCGTCGTCATGTTGTCCTCATCAATCCGCTGCCATAGTAGCTTCAGCCAGGCCCGAACAGGACGCGTATGGTGCCTGGCTTGTTGCTGAACATTTTTTAGCATAGCAACTTCGCGAAATAGTCCGGAATGGTCGTTTTATCGACAACCTGGATGCTGGTAATCCCTAACCGATTAGCCCCTTCAATATTATCGGCGTTGTCGTCGAAAAATACCGCCTCATGCGCAGAAAAACCTTCAGACTGCAGGACATGCTGGTAAATCCGCGCTTCCGGTTTACGCATGCCCAGATCCTGGGAAAGGTAAATATGGTCAGCAGCCTGGCGGATTTCGGGGTATTCGTCCGGCCAGAACGTCGTGTGCAGACGGTTAGTATTCGACAAGACGACCACCCGATGCCCCTGCTCACGCAGCTTTTGCATGACGTCGATGACTTCAGGACGCAAGGCAACAAAAACAGCCTGCCAGCCATGGGAGAACTGCTCATAGCTTAACGGTAGCGCCATGTCATGACATATCGCCTCGGCAAAGGCTTCATCCGTTATTTCACCTCGCTCGTGCTGGTGAAAAGCCTCTCCCATGGTGAAACTTTGCTTTAACGAAGCCAGCGGTACACGGCTCAGATCGCTCCAAGTTCCTAACACGCGATTGAAGTCGATATCGACAATCACATTACCCAAATCAAAGATATAGAGCATGCCCTTCTCCTTATTCGCCGTGGATGAATAACTGTAGCGGGAAAGGAGAAGTTTGACTATGCGAGAGTGATGGCTACGAACTTATCGAGCCATCATTGGGGAGAATTACACTGCCAGAGCATCATCCTGTGAAGGACTCACCTGCACAATTTCTACCTGCTGTGACTGGAGTAAATTATGCAGGGCCGGGCCTGGGTACTCATCGGTAAACAGCGCGGTCACCTGAGACACATTGCCAATTTCTACCGCGGCAGAAGCCGTATATTTCGTATGATCCGCAGCCAACAGAATATGCCTTGAATGGGCCATCATCGTCTTCACTACGCTGGCCTCGTTGACATCAAACTCCAGCAGCGCACCATCATTTTCGATCGCGCCAACGCTGGTAACCAGGTAGTCGGCCCGAAAATCAGCGACAAATGCCGAGGCAGAAGGGCCAATGATGCCGCTGTTATGCGGGCGTAACGTCCCCCCCGGCACCATGACTTCAAAACGTGGGTTGTTATACAGAATGTGCGCCACGCGTAGGCTATTGGTAATAATGCGCAAATGATTATGGTTTAACAGCGCGCGTGCTACCTGCTCAACGGTGGTGCCAATGGTAATAAACACCGTTGACCCATCGGGAATGTAATCAGCCACCGCTTCCGCGATGGCTTTTTTCTCTTCCGTCCAGGAGACTTCACGCTGCTCAAACGCCGTATTCACCACGCTGGAAGCTCTGCCCGCGCCACCATGATGACGCGTAATTAATCCCTGCTCACTGAGTTTACGAATATCACGACGCACGGTTTGCGTGGACACGTCCAGCAGGCTGGCCAGCTCGTCGATATTCATATAACCGCGCTCGCTAATCAGCATAAGCAGTTGATCGTGTCGCGGGTTACCGGTCAGTTCGGTAAGACTCATGAAATTTCCTCGAAAAACCATTGCCCTGGCATTTTATACAAAAAGTGACAGAAAAGATCGGGTTTGATCACAGTCAGGGATTCCGGCTCTTCCTCCCGGACGTGTACATTTTAACGCAGCAACCCCGCTGGCAAACCTGACGGCCTCTTCTGGAGCATCGCCGCCGGCCAGGCTGAATGCGAGTGCACCGTGGAAAACATCTCCAGCTCCCGTAGTATCCACAACGTCGACTTTAAATCCAGATTGATGCTGCAACGTATTATTTTTTATCCAGTCACAGCCTTCACTTCCCCGCGTTACGTAAACATGTCCATTTGTGAGCGTTTTTGCTTGTTTCAGTCCAACTTCAGAATCATTTATCCCGGTTAAACGCACCAGACCAGGTTCAGAGAACGCAGCATGATCGCTTAACGCCACCAGCTCGCTGATATCTTGTGGCGTTACGTCACCATCCAGTACTGTCATCACTCCCGCCTGACGCGCCAGCGTGAACGCCTTTCTGGCCCCTTCATGCCAGCGAACATCCGCCAACACCACATCCCACTGGGAAAAATCGATCTCATTCAGCCAATCAGCATCCGGCAATAAATCCGGGCTGGGATAGTTGACGATAATCCGCTCCCCTTGCGTATCAACCATAATTGCCGATTGCGAAGACTTCGCCCCTGCGTAGCGCCGGGTGTAACGGGTATTTACCCCCAGGGATTCCAGCTCCGCCAGCAGGCTATTTCCGGTGTCGTCATCGCCCACACGGCCAATAAAGTCCACCTGTGCGCCCAGCTTCGCTGCAGCCACTGCGGCCGTTGCAGCAGGCCCACCGCCCACTTCCGTATAACGCTTCGCCACATACTTACCCCCTTCAGTCGGTAAACCTTCCACGTAATAGATGCGATCCATCACGGCAATACCTACACAAGCAATACGAATCATGGTTATTCCTTAGGCGTTTCAAGATGGGACCATTTTAATTTCACAAAATGTTTAAAAAGTGACGGCTGTCAATTTTTTGACCATAAATTACAAATACGATCAAAAACAGACAAAAACAAACGACCTTAAATGACAAAAAATGACATCCACGTCTCAGGAGAACGTTATGGCAGTTATAGCATTTATCGGATTAGGTCAGATGGGTTCACCCATGGCGAGCAACTTGCTGAAGCAGGGTCACCAACTCAGCGTCTTTGACGTTAACCCGGATGCCGTTCAGCGCCTGGTGGAAAAAGGAGCACAGCCTGCCAGCAACCCGGCTCAGGCAGCAAAAGGGGCAGAATTTGTCATCACCATGCTGCCAAATGGCGATCTGGTGCGTAGCGTACTGTTCGGCGAGCAAGGTATCTGCGAAAGCCTCTCCCCGCAGGCATTAGTGATTGATATGTCGACTATTCACCCACTGCAAACCGACAAGCTGATCGCCGATATGCGTGCCAAAGGCTTCGACATGATGGATTGCCCGGTTGGGCGTACCTCCGATCACGCTATCGCGGGAACGCTGTTGCTGCTGGCAGGCGGAACAGCACAGCAGGTAGAACGCGCCGCACCGGTTCTGATGGCGATGGGTAATGAACTGATCAATGCAGGGGGTCCCGGCATGGGGATCCGCGTGAAACTCATCAACAACTACATGAGTATCGCACTGAACGCTCTTTCTGCCGAAGCAGCCGTGTTGTGCGAGGCACTTGGCCTCTCCTTTGATGTGGCCTTGCAAGTTATGAGCGGTACCCCCGCCGGGAAAGGCCACTTCACTACCTCCTGGCCGAACAAAGTGCTGAAAGGCGATCTTTCCCCGGCATTCATGATCGATTTAGCTCACAAGGATCTTGGCATCGCGCTGGACGTTGCCAACCAACTGCATGTGCCGATGCCGCTCGGTGCTGCCTCCCGCGAAGTCTATAACCAGGCGCGTGCCGCTGGCCGTGGCCGGGAAGACTGGACGGCCATTCTTGAACAGGTTCGCGCATCCGCCGGGCTAAATAAACACACAGATAAGTAAGGACTGAGCAATGACGAAGTACACCCTGAAAGATATCACCCGAGCTTCTGGCGGATTTGCCATGCTGGCGGTCGATCAGCGCGAAGCCATGCGCTTAATGTTTGCCGCAGCAGGTGCAAAATCCCCGGTCAATGACAGCGTACTGACCGATTTCAAAGTCAATGCGGCGAAGATCCTGTCCCCCTATGCCTCCGCCATTCTGGTCGATCAGCAGTTCTGCTACCGCCAGGTTGTAGAGCAAAACGCGATCGCCAAAAGCTGCGCCATGATTGTGGCCGCTGATGAGTTTATTCCGGGTAACGGAATCCCGGTCGATAGCGTGGTGATTGATAAAAAAATCAACCCGCAGGCCGTGAAGCAAGATGGTGCCAAGGCTCTCAAACTGCTGGTGCTGTGGCGTAGCGATGAAGATGCCCAACAGCGTCTTGATATGGTGAAAGAATTCAATGAGCTATGCCATTCCAATGGCTTGCTGAGCATCATCGAGCCGGTTGTTCGTCCACCGCGTCGTGGCGATAAGTTCGATCGCGAACAGGCCATTATCGATGCCGCAAAAGAACTGGGTGATTGCGGTGCCGATCTCTACAAGGTCGAAATGCCGCTGTACGGCAAAGGTACCCAACAAGAATTGCTTAGCGCCTCTCTGCGCCTGAATGAAAACATCAACATGCCGTGGGTCATTCTCTCCTCTGGTGTAGATGAAAAACTGTTCCCGCGAGCAGTCAGCGTAGCAATGACCGCAGGCGCATCTGGCTTCCTGGCCGGACGTGCGGTCTGGTCATCGGTTGTTGGCCTGCCGGATACCGAACTGATGCTGCGTGATGTTTCCGCACCTAAATTGCAACGCCTGGGCGATATCGTCGACGAAATGATGGCCCGGCGCTAAGAGGATCTAAGAATGAAATGGTTCAACACCCTAAGCCACAACCGTTGGCTGGAGCAAGAAACCGACCGCATCTTTAACTTTGGTAAGAATGCGGCAGTACCCACCGGATTTGGCTGGCTGGGAAACAGTGGTCAGGTCAGAGCAGATATGGGGACACATCTGTGGATCACCGCCCGCATGCTGCACGTCTACTCCGTTGCCGCGTCAATGGGTCGTCCTGGCGCATATCAGCTAGTCGATCATGGCATTAAAGCACTGAATGGCGCGCTACGCGACACTCGCTACGGCGGTTGGTACGCCTGCGTAAATGACGAAGGCGTTATGGACGCCTCCAAACAGGGCTATCAGCATTTCTTTGTTTTGCTCGGTGCGGCAAGTGCGGTCACCACCGGTCATCCGCAGGCCAGGCAATTGTTGGATGACGCTATCGACGTGATTGAAAAGTACTTCTGGAGCGAAGAGGAGCAGATGTGCCTGGAATCCTGGGACGAAGCTTTTAGCCAGACGGAAGATTACCGCGGCGGTAACGCCAACATGCACGCGGTCGAGGCTTTCCTGATCGTGTATGACGTTACCCATGACCGTAAATGGCTCGATCGCGCACTGCGAATTGCATCGGTGATTATTCACGACGTAGCCCGCAGCGGGGAGTATCGCGTTAACGAACACTTCGATTCACAGTGGAACCCAATCCGCAATTACAACAAGGATAACCCAGCTCACCGTTTCCGCGCTTACGGCGGCACGCCGGGCCACTGGATCGAATGGGGTCGCCTGATGCTGCATCTGCATGCCGCACTGGAAGCCCGCTTCGAAACGCCTCCCGCCTGGCTGCTGGAAGATGCCAAAGGCTTGTTCCACGCCACCATCCGTGATGCCTGGGCACCAGACGGTGCAGATGGTTTTGTCTATTCGGTGGACTGGGATGGTAAACCCATAGTTCGCGAAAGAGTGCGTTGGCCGATAGTCGAAGCCATGGGTACCGCCTATGCCTTGTATACCCTCACCGGCGACAGCCAGTACGAAGCCTGGTACCAGAAGTGGTGGGATTACTGCATCACATATCTGATGGACTACGAGACCGGTTCATGGTGGCAGGAACTGGATACCGATAACAAGGTGACGACCAAAGTCTGGGACGGTAAGCAGGACATTTATCACCTGCTGCACTGCCTGGTGATCCCGCGTCTACCGCTGGCTCCGGGCCTTGCTCCGGCAGTGGCTGCCGGTCTGCTGGATATCAACGCTAAATAAGTAACAAGGTGAGCAGCCATGCATAACGGTGGAAAAACCATTCATCTTCAAGCCGGAAACTTCCAGGCGAAAATCGTCACGGTTGGTGCTGGACTAGCAGAATTGACGCACCGTGGGCGTCACATTGTGATTCCACATAAGCCGGAAGAGATGCCGCTGGCACATTTAGGAAAAGTGCTGGTTCCCTGGCCAAACCGCGTTGCAAATGGCTGCTATCAACATAACGGCAAGACCTTCCAACTTGCCGTTAACGACCCTGTTTCACATACCGCCATCCATGGATTGCTGGCCTGGCGGGACTGGCAGATTAATCAACTGTCGAACACGGAAGTGTCGTTGACGATTTTTCTTCCGCCCTCTTATGGCTATCCCTTTGCGCTGGTTTCAGAGGTGATTTACCGACTGGAGGCAGACAGCGGATTGCACGTCATTATTCGGACACAGAATGTGGGTGACGAAATTGCACCCTATGGCGCGGGAGCACACCCCTACCTGACCTGCAATCAGCACCCTATCGATGACTGTGAATTAACACTCCCAGCGAGTGAAGAAACATGCGATGAACGGGATTTCACAACGCAGCGACGCATTGCGCAGACCACTATCGATCATACGTTCAGGACCATGCCACCTGACGCTGAGTGGGAAGTCAGGATAACCAGTCCATCGCAAAACATGTCCACTTTTTTACGCAGCCACCAGCCCTGGCTACAGGTGTACACCGGCGAAAAATTAGCACGGCGTGGCCTTGCGGTTGAACCGATGACCTGCCCGCCAGACGCCTTTAACTCCGGAATTAGCCTGATTCATCTCGCGCCCGGAGAAACACATCAAATGCATTTTTTAATCGGCAGTGAATAACAGATTTCCGACAAATTACCGAATTACCCTATTTTTACGGAGACGATAATGAATTCGCTACAACAACGGTCAACCGCCTTAGAACTCACATCACTACCTGATGGATTTGCTTTAACGTACCACCAGCGCCTGATTTTACGTCACAGCACAGAAACCCCTTGTCTATGGATCGGCGCTGGCGTTGCCGACATTGACATGTTTCGCGGCAACTTCAGCATCAAAGACAAGCTCAATGAGAAGATTGCTCTGACCGACGCCACGGTTAGCGAGTCACCTGATGGCTGGCTGGTACATTTCAGCCGCGGTAATACCATCAACGCCACGCTGCACATCTCTACCGATGAACAGAGCCGCCTGAAGCTGGACCTGCACAACGATGATCTCAGCCATAACCGCATCTGGCTGCGTCTGGCAGCCAACCCGGACGATCATATTTACGGCTGTGGTGAACAATTCTCTTACTTCGATTTGCGCGGAAAACCCTTCCCACTGTGGACCAGCGAACAGGGCGTGGGCCGTAACAAAAACAGCTATGTCACCTGGCAGGCTGACTGCAAAGAAAATGCCGGCGGAGACTACTACTGGACCTTCTTCCCGCAGCCGACCTTCGTCAGCACACAGAAGTACTACTGCCACGTTGATAACAGTTGCTATATGAATTTCGACTTCAGCGCACCGGAGTATCACGAGCTGGCGCTGTGGGAAGACAAAACCACCCTGCGCTTTGAGTGCGCCGACACGTATATTTCCCTGCTGGAAAAACTGACCGCGCTGTTAGGTCGCCAGCCGGAGCTGCCGGACTGGATTTACGACGGCGTCACGCTCGGTATTCAGGGCGGTACTGAGATTTGCCAGAACAAACTGGACACCATGCGTAACGCAGGCGTGAAAGTAAACGGCATCTGGGCGCAGGATTGGTCCGGGATCCGCATGACCTCCTTTGGCAAGCGCGTGATGTGGAACTGGAAGTGGAACAGCGACAACTATCCGCAGTTGGATAACCGTATTAAGCAGTGGAAAGAAGAAGGCGTGCAGTTTCTCTCCTACATCAACCCATACGTCGCCAGCGATAAAGATCTCTGTGCCGAAGCTGCCGCTCGCGGTTATCTGGCGAAAGATGCCTCAGGCGCTGACTATTTGGTTGAGTTCGGCGAGTTTTACGGCGGTGTGGTCGATCTGACCAACCCCGAAGCCTACAACTGGTTCAAAGAAGTCATCAAAAAGAACATGATTGAGCTGGGCTGCGGCGGTTGGATGGCCGACTTTGGCGAATATCTGCCAACCGATACGTATCTGCACAACGGCGTCAGCGCTGAAATTATGCATAACGCCTGGCCCGCACTGTGGGCGAAATGCAACTACGAAGCGTTACAGGAGACCGGCAAACTCGGCGAGATCCTGTTCTTTATGCGTGCGGGCTACACCGGCAGCCAGAAGTACTCCACCATGATGTGGGCAGGCGATCAGAACGTTGACTGGAGCCTCGACGACGGTCTGGCTTCCGTCGTTCCTGCGGCGCTGTCGCTGGCGATGACCGGTCACGGTCTGCACCACAGCGATATCGGCGGCTACACCACCCTGTTTGACATGAAACGCAGCAAAGAGCTGCTGTTGCGCTGGTGTGACTTCAGTGCCTTCACGCCGATGATGCGCACCCACGAAGGTAACCGCCCTGGCGATAACTGGCAGTTTGATGGTGATGCTGAAACCATCGCCCACTTTGCCCGTATGACCACCGTCTTTACCACCCTGAAACCGTATCTAAAACAGGCTGTCGCGCAAAACAGCGCTACCGGTCTGCCGGTGATGCGCCCGCTGTTCCTGCATTACGAAGACGATGCTCGGACCTATACCCTGAAATATCAGTATCTGCTGGGACAAGATTTGCTGGTCGCGCCGGTTCACGAACAGGGCCAGCAAAACTGGACGCTGTATCTGCCAGAGGATAGCTGGGTAAACGTCTGGACTGGGGAAACTTACCAGGGCGGTGAAATTACCGTAGATGCGCCTATCGGCAAGCCCCCGGTGTTTTATCGCGCGAAGAGTGAATGGGCGTCACTGTTTGCCACCTTACGCAATATCTAACACGGCTCGCCCGCGGGGAAACTCGCGGGCACATGGAGAATAATAATGAGTCAGACTTCCTCTAATCCGGCAACCCTACGCTTGCCGTTCAAAGAAAAACTCGCCTATGGGATGGGTGATTTAGGCTCCAATATCCTGTTGGACATTGGTACCCTCTATTTACTCAAGTTTTATACCGATGTCCTTGGTTTACCAGGAACTTATGGCGGCATCATTTTCCTTATCGCCAAATTTTTTACCGCGTTTACCGATATGGGCACCGGGATTATGCTCGATTCCCGCCGCAAAATCGGCCCGAAAGGGAAATTCCGTCCGTTCGTTCTTTACGCCGCATTTCCAGTTACGTTGCTGGCGATTGCCAACTTTGTCGGTACACCGTTTGAAGTAACCGGTAAAACGGTGATGGCAACGGTGCTGTTTATGCTGTACGGACTGTTCTTCAGCATGATGAACTGCTCCTATGGTGCAATGGTTCCCGCGATTACGAAAAATCCGGACGAGCGCGCTTCACTGGCAGCCTGGCGACAAGGGGGTGCAACCCTGGGTTTGTTGCTATGTACAGTCGGCTTTGTACCGGTAATGAACTTGATCGAAGGCAATTCACAGCTGGGTTATATCTTCGCCGCCACGTTGTTCTCGCTGTTTGGCCTGCTGTTTATGTGGCTGTGCTATGCCGGGGTAAAAGAACGCTACGTGGAAGTGAAACCCGTGGATGCCGCGCAAAAACCGGGATTATTGCAATCCTTCCGCGCCATCGCCGGTAACCGCCCTCTGTTTATTCTGTGCGTTGCCAACCTTTGTACGCTTGGCGCATTTAACGTTAAGTTGGCAATTCAGGTCTATTACACCCAGTACGTACTGAATGACCCAATTCTCCTTTCCTGGATGGGCTTTTTCAGCATGGGCTGTATCTTCATCGGCGTCTTCTTGATGCCAGGAATGGTTAGACGTTTCGGCAAGAAAAAAGTCTACATTGGCGGTTTGCTAATTTGGGTCGCGGGGGATTTGCTTAACTACTTCTTTGGTGGCGGTTCCGTCAGCTTTGTCGCCTTCTCCTGCCTGGCGTTCTTCGGCTCAGCATTCGTTAACAGCCTGAACTGGGCGCTGGTCTCCGATACGGTGGAATATGGCGAATGGCGAACCGGCGTACGCTCTGAAGGCACGGTATACACCGGTTTCACCTTCTTTCGTAAAGTTTCACAAGCACTGGCGGGATTCTTCCCCGGCTGGATGCTGACGCAAATCGGCTACATTCCCAACGTGGTGCAATCAGCAAGTACGGTCGAAGGTTTGCGTCAGTTGATCTTTATTTATCCCTGCGCTTTAGCGGTGATCACCATTGTGGCTATGGGCTGTTTCTACAACCTTAACGAGAAGATGTATGTCCGCATCGTTGAAGAGATAGAAGCGCGTAAACAACCCGTTTGATAATAATAATTAATAGCGCTCTACGGGGCGCTATTGAGGAGCGATTATGTCTTTTCATGATCCGCTAACGCTAAAACTGAGCCTGCGTGAAAAATTCGCCTACGGAGTGGGTGACTTCGGCTCAAATTTGATGCTGTGTATCGGCACACTGTATCTGCTTAAATTTTATACCGATGAACTAGGGATGCCGGCGTATTACGGTGGGATTATCTTTCTGGTGGCGAAGTTCTTCACCGCCTTCACTGATATGTTGACCGGTGTATTGCTGGACTCAAGGCGTAATATTGGCGCAAAAGGTAAATTCAGACCTTTTATTTTGTATGCGTCATTTCCTGTCGCAGTTGTTGCCAGCGCGCAGTTTTTGGCGACAGATTTTACGCTAACGGTAAAAACTGGGCTGGCGACGGTATTGTTTATGCTATTCGGTCTGTTCTATAGCCTGATGAACTGCTCCTACGGCGCGATGGTGCCTGCGATCACTAAAAACCCGCATGAACGCGCTCAGCTCGCCGCCTGGCGTCAGGGCGGCGCTACCGTTGGTCTGTTACTGTGCACCGTTGGCTTTATGCCGATTCAAGCTCTATTTGTCAGTTCATCCTCGCTGGGTTATCTGATCGCCGCACTGATCTTTTCAGTCTGCGGGCTGTTCAGCATGTGGTGGTGTTTCAGCGGAGTGAAGGAACGCTACATTGAAATCGTGCCGGATCACCATAAGCCCAGCATTCTCAAATCGTTCTGTGCCATTTTCCGTAACCCTCCCCTGCTGGTGCTGTGTGTCGCCAACTTATGCACGCTAGCGGCATTCAACATCAAGCTGGCAATCCAGGTGTACTACACCCAGTACGTGCTCAATGATATTCATCTGCTGTCGTGGATGGGGTTCTTCAGCATGGGATGCATTCTGGTTGGGGTGCTGCTGGTTCCCACTGCGGTGAAACGCTTCGGTAAAAAGCAGGTTTACCTCGGCGGTCTGGCATTATGGGCTATCGGCGATGTACTGAACTTTTTCTGGGGCAGCACATCATTTTTGTTCGTGACATTCTCCTGTATGGCCTTCTTCGGAACCGCTTTTGTTAACAGCCTGAACTGGGCGCTGGTTCCGGATACGGTCGATTATGGCGAATGGAAAACAGGGATCCGCGCGGAAGGTTCGGTGTATACGGGTTATACCTTTTCGCGCAAAATTTCCGCTGCGCTCGCTGGTTTCCTGCCGGGCATCATGCTGACGCAAATCGGTTATATCCCCAACATAACCCAAAGTAATGCAACTTTGCTCGGTCTGCGTCAGCTTATTTTCCTCTGGCCTTGTGGGCTGGCCATTATCGCTGCATTCACAATGGGTTTATTTTATAAGCTCAACGAAACTCGCTTTGCTTTTATTATTGAGGAAATCAGCCAACGGAAGAAAAACAATAATCTATCGAATCCTGTTACCACTAAAAATAATACCTCTGCTGTAAACGTATAAAAATAATAGCCGCCTATTCCATCTTAATGGATGGCGGCCTCCCTACGCTTAAAAAATGGATTTATTATGAAAAAGTTAACAACACTAATTCTCTTATCCTCTGTTGCTTCTACTTCTGTTTTTGCAGGTGCCTATGTCGAGAACCGTGAGGCATATAATCTGGCATCCGATCAGATAGAAGTGATGATGCGCGTTGGCTATAACTCCGATATGGGCGCGGGTATCATGCTCACCAACACCTACACAATGCAACGCAAGGATGAATTAAAACACGGCTATAATGAAATAGAGGGCTGGTATCCGTTATTTAAACCGACAGATAAATTAACTATTCAGCCAGGTGGGTTGATAAACGATAAGAGTACTGGTTCCGGTGGTGCTGCTTATCTGGATGTTAACTATAAATTTACCCCATGGTTTAATCTTACCGTGCGTAACCGATATAACCATAATAACTACAGCTCAACCGATCTAAACGGTGACCTGGACAATAACGATACCTATGAAATAGGTAACTACTGGAACTTTACCATCACCGATAAGTTTTCCTATACTTTCGAGCCGCACTATTTTATTCGAGTGAATGACTTCAATAGCAGTAATGGAAAAGATCACCACTGGGAAATTACGAATACCTTCAAGTATCGTATCAATGAACACTGGTTACCCTACCTGGAACTACGCTGGTTAGATCGCAATGTGGAACCTTATCACCGCGAACAAAATCAAATTCGTGTCGGGGCTAAGTATTTCTTCTAATCCTTCCGGGATAAAAAAAGCCGCTGATAATCAGCGGCTTTTTTGTGCTTACCTGAAAAAGAGTGTTAATTACTCTTCTTTCGCGCCACGCATTGCACGGCGACGATCGTTTTCAGTCAGGTGACGCTTACGGATACGGATAGAGGTTGGGGTAACTTCTACCAGTTCGTCGTCATCGATGAATTCCAGAGCCTGCTCCAGAGTCATCTTAACCGGCGGAACCAGAACCGTTGCTTCGTCAGTACCGGACGCACGCATGTTGGTCAGTTTCTTACCGGTCAGGCAGTTTACAGTCAGGTCGTTAGAGCGGCTGTGAATACCGATGATCTGGCCTTCGTAAACTTCAGCACCGTGACCCAGGAACAGCTTACCGCGGTCCTGCAGGCTGAACAGTGCGAACGCAACTGCTTTACCCTGGCCGTTGGAGATCAGTACGCCGTTCTGACGCTGACCCACATCACCCGCACGAACGTCGTCGTAGTGGCTGAAGGTGGAGTACAGCAGACCGGTACCGGAAGTCATGGTCATGAATTCTGAACGGAAGCCGATCAGACCACGGCTTGGGATCACGTAGTCAAGACGTACGCGGCCTTTGCCATCTGGATTCATGTTTTTCAGGTCGCCTTTACGCTCACCCAGAGCCTGCATCACAGAACCCTGATGCTGCTCTTCAACGTCCAGCGTTACGTTTTCGAACGGCTCTTGTTTACGGCCATCGATTTCGCGGAAGATTACTTTCGGACGGGAAACCGCCATTTCGAAACCTTCACGACGCATGTTTTCGATCAGAACAGACAGGTGCAGTTCACCACGACCGGATACACGGAACGCATCCGCATCTTCGGTTTCTTCAACGCGCAGCGCAACGTTGTGCACCAGCTCTTTGTTCAGGCGGTCAAGGATCTGACGAGAGGTAACATATTTACCTTCTTTACCGCAGAATGGAGAGGTGTTTACGCAGAAGAACATGGTTACGGTCGGTTCATCAACGGACAGAGCTGGCAGCGCTTCAACATTCTGCGGGTCGCAGATGGTGTCGGAGATGTTCAGTTCGCCCAGACCGGTGATCGCGATGATATCGCCTGCTTCGGCAATATCACTCTCGATACGTTCCAGACCCAGATGGGTCAGAACTTTACCGACTTTACCGTTACGGGTTTTGCCTTCGCTATCAATGATAGTGATCTGCTGGTTCGGTTTAACTTTACCGCGTTTGATACGGCCGATACCGATTACGCCAACGTAGTTGTTGTAGTCCAGCTGAGAGATTTGCATCTGCAGCGGGCCATCAAGGTCTACGCTCGGAGCCGGTACACGATCAACGATGGTCTGATACAGCGGAGTCATGTCTTCAGCCATGTCTTCGTGATCCAGACCCGCGATACCGTTCAGCGCAGAAGCGTAAACGATCGGGAAGTCCAGCTGCTCGTCGGTAGCGTCGAGGTTAACGAACAGGTCAAATACCTGATCAACAACCCAGTCAGGACGCGCGCCAGGACGGTCAACTTTGTTGATAACAACAATTGGCTTCAGGCCATGGGCAAAGGCTTTTTTGGTCACGAAGCGCGTCTGCGGCATCGGACCGTCCATTGCATCCACCACCAGCAGCACGGAGTCGACCATGGACATTACACGTTCAACTTCACCACCGAAGTCGGCGTGCCCCGGGGTATCAACGATGTTGATACGGTAGTCATTCCATTTGATAGCGGTGTTTTTAGCGAGGATGGTAATCCCACGCTCTTTCTCCAAATCGTTGGAGTCCATCACGCGCTCTTGGGTTTCAGCACGTGCATCGAACGTACCGGATTGTTGGAGCAGCTTGTCTACCAGGGTCGTTTTACCATGGTCTACGTGCGCGATGATGGCGATGTTACGCAAATTTTCGATCACAACTTTGCCTCAGGCATTTTAGAAATAGCGCGTTATTGTACACGGATTAATCGCAGTACAAAACAGGATCACAAACATCCTCCGCAAACAAGTATTGCAGAGTTTCTTTGTGATCACATTCACGGAGCGTTAAAAGGGGTAATCTGACATGCTTTGCACCAATATGGTGCTTAATGTTCACATTAAAGCACTATAATGGTGCAATACAACCTTCATGGTGCAGCCCCTTTGCACGATGGTGCGCATGATAACGCCTTTTAGGGGCAATTTAAAAGTTGGCACAGATTTCGCTTTATATTTTTTATGGCGACACGGCCAATTTTTGCAGAATTGAAGACTTCGTTACCACGACGACAATGACCAATCCGGGAGAGTAAGTATGTCCGCTGAACACGTTTTGACGATGCTGAACGAACACGAAGTGAAGTTTGTTGATTTACGCTTCACTGATACCAAAGGTAAAGAACAGCACGTCACTATTCCTGCTCATCAGGTAAATGCCGAATTCTTTGAAGAAGGCAAAATGTTTGACGGCTCCTCAATCGGTGGCTGGAAAGGCATTAACGAATCAGACATGGTTCTGATGCCAGATGCGTCTACTGCTCTCATCGACCCGTTCTTTGAAGAGTCTACCCTGATCATCCGTTGCGATATCCTGGAACCAGGTACGCTGCAGGGCTACGACCGTGACCCACGCTCCATCGCTAAACGTGCTGAAGAATATCTGCGTTCTACCGGCATCGCAGACACCGTTCTGTTCGGGCCAGAGCCAGAGTTCTTCCTGTTTGACGACATCCGTTTCGGCGCATCTATTTCCGGTTCCCACGTGGCTATCGATGATATCGAAGGCGCATGGAACTCCTCCACCAAATACGAAGGTGGTAACAAAGGTCATCGTCCTGGCGTGAAAGGCGGTTACTTCCCGGTTCCTCCGGTAGATTCTTCTCAGGATATCCGTTCTACCATGTGTCTGATCATGGAAGAGATGGGCCTGGTTGTTGAAGCGCATCACCACGAAGTGGCGACTGCTGGTCAGAACGAAATCGCGACCCGCTTTAACACCATGACCAAAAAAGCGGACGAAATTCAGATCTACAAATATGTCGTTCACAACGTCGCTCACCGTTTCGGTAAAACCGCAACCTTTATGCCAAAACCAATGTTTGGCGATAACGGTTCCGGCATGCACTGCCACATGTCCCTGTCCAAGAACGGCGTAAACCTGTTCTCCGGTGACAAATATGCGGGTCTGTCTGAGCAGGCGCTGTACTACATCGGTGGCGTAATCAAACACGCTAAAGCGATCAACGCCCTGGCTAACCCGACCACCAACTCCTACAAGCGTCTGGTCCCGGGTTACGAAGCACCGGTCATGCTGGCTTACTCTGCCCGTAACCGTTCTGCGTCTATCCGTATCCCGGTAGTTGCTTCTCCGAAAGCTCGTCGTATCGAAGTGCGTTTCCCGGACCCGGCTGCTAACCCGTACCTGTGCTTCGCAGCGCTGCTGATGGCTGGTCTTGACGGTATTAAGAACAAGATCCACCCGGGCGAAGCAATGGACAAAAACCTGTACGACCTGCCGCCGGAAGAAGCGAAAGAGATCCCACAGGTTGCTGGTTCTCTGGAAGAAGCACTGAAAGAACTGGATCTGGACCGCGAGTTCCTGACCGCAGGCGGCGTGTTTACTAATGAAGCTATCGATGCGTACATTGCGCTGCGTCGCGAAGAAGATGACCGCGTGCGTATGACTCCGCACCCGGTAGAGTTTGAGCTGTACTACAGCGTTTAATCGTTTGAGTTGCCGTGGAACTTTTAGCCTGCTTAGGCAGGCTTGAGATCGATGGCGAATGATAGGACGCCTGATGGCGCAATCTTACCAGGCCTGGAGGGTAACATTACCTTGTAGGCCGGATAAGGCAAAACCGCCATCCGGCATCTATGTTTGCCAGTCATCTGTAGCCCATCCCAGGATGGGCTTTTTTCTCCACTAACAACCTGCTTTTTCGCGCTTTTTTGATGTAAAAAGCTATAATGCACTAAATTGGTGCAACACTTTTCAGGAGACTGCTGAATGGCAACCGGCACGCTGCCCGATGCTGGGCAGATCCTCAATTCTTTAATCAACAGCATCTTACTTGTCGACGATGAGCTGGCTGTACATTACGCCAACCCGGCGGCACAGCAGTTGCTCGCCCAAAGCTCCCGCAAACTGTTTGGTACACCGCTTCCCGATCTGTTGAGTTATTTCTCCTTAAACATCGGACTGATGCGAGAGAGCCTGGAAGCAGGCCAGGGCTTTACGGATAACGAAGTGACGCTGGTGATAGACAGCCACTCACATATCCTCTCTGTGACCGCTCAGAGGCTGCCTGATGGCCTTATCTTGCTGGAGATGGCCCCTATGGATAACCAGCGCCGTCTGAGTCAGGAACAGCTCCAGCACGCCCAGCAGATTGCTGCCCGCGATCTGGTGCGTGGTCTGGCACATGAAATTAAAAACCCGCTGGGCGGATTACGCGGCGCGGCGCAACTTCTCAGCAAAGCACTTCCGGACCCGGCGCTGACCGAATATACCAAAGTCATTATTGAACAGGCGGACCGCCTGCGTAATCTGGTTGACCGTCTGCTGGGGCCACAACAGCCGGGAATGCACATCACGGAAAGTATTCACAAAGTGGCGGAACGCGTGGTGGCGCTGGTCTCGATGGAGCTGCCGGAAAACGTCACGCTAATCCGGGATTACGACCCAAGTCTGCCTGAGTTACTGCACGACCCGGACCAGATCGAGCAGGTTTTGCTAAACATCGTGCGCAATGCTTTGCAGGCGCTGGGACCGGAAGGCGGCGAGATCGTTCTGCGCACCCGTACCGCGTTTCAGCTCACGCTACACGGCATGCGTTATCGTCTGGCGGCACGAATTGATGTTGAGGATAACGGTCCGGGTATTCCCTCGCATTTGCAGGACACGCTGTTCTACCCAATGGTCAGCGGTCGCGAAGGTGGTACCGGCCTTGGATTATCTATCGCCCGTAATTTGATTGATCAACATTCCGGCAAAATTGAATTTACCAGTTGGCCGGGTCATACCGAGTTCTCGGTTTACCTGCCTATCAGGAAATAAGGTGACGTTTATGCAACGAGGAATAGTCTGGGTCGTTGATGACGATAGTTCCATCCGTTGGGTGCTTGAACGTGCGCTCGCAGGGGCAGGGCTAAGCTGTACCACATTTGAAAGTGGTAAAGAGGTACTGGACGCGCTGGCCAGCAAGACGCCGGACGTACTGTTGTCAGATATCCGCATGCCGGGTATGGACGGCCTGACGCTGTTAAAACAGATTAAACAGCGGCATCCGATGCTTCCGGTCATCATAATGACCGCGCACTCCGATCTGGATGCCGCCGTCAGCGCCTATCAGCAAGGGGCGTTTGATTATCTGCCCAAACCTTTTGATATTGATGAAGCCGTGGCGCTGGTCGAGCGTGCCATCAGCCATTATCAGGAACAGCAGCAGCCGCGTAATGTTCAGATTAACGGCCCCACAACCGACATCATCGGCGAAGCGCCGGCAATGCAGGATGTCTTTCGCATTATTGGCCGCCTGTCCCGATCGTCAATCAGCGTATTGATAAACGGAGAGTCAGGGACCGGTAAAGAGCTGGTCGCCCATGCGTTGCACCGTCATAGCCCGCGCGTCAAAGCGCCGTTTATCGCGCTGAACATGGCGGCTATTCCGAAAGATTTGATCGAATCTGAGCTGTTTGGTCACGAGAAAGGCGCGTTTACCGGGGCGAATACCATTCGTCAGGGGCGCTTTGAACAGGCAGACGGCGGTACGCTGTTCCTCGATGAAATTGGCGATATGCCGCTGGACGTGCAAACGCGTTTATTGCGCGTATTAGCCGACGGACAGTTTTACCGCGTTGGCGGTTACGCGCCCGTAAAGGTAGATGTACGCATTATCGCCGCCACACACCAAAACCTTGAACTACGCGTGCAAGAAGGCAAATTCCGTGAGGACTTATTCCATCGGCTGAACGTCATTCGGGTACATCTGCCACCGCTGCGTGAACGTCGGGAGGATATCCCCCGCCTGGCGCGTCATTTCCTGCAGGAGGCCGCCCGCGAACTGGGGGTAGAAGCCAAACAATTACACCCGGAAACTGAGGCTGCGCTCACCCGTCTGGCCTGGCCAGGTAACGTGCGTCAGCTTGAGAACACCTGCCGCTGGTTAACCGTAATGGCCGCCGGGCAGGAAGTACTGATTCAGGACTTACCAACCGAGCTGTTTGAAACCTCCGTGCCAGACGCACCGTCCCATATGCAGCCGGATAGTTGGGCAACGCTATTGGCACAGTGGGCAGATCGGGCATTACGCTCCGGCCATCAAAACTTGCTTTCCGAGGCCCAACCGGAGATGGAGCGCACGCTGTTGACTACCGCGCTCCGTCATACTCAGGGGCATAAACAGGAAGCGGCACGCTTGCTCGGCTGGGGTCGTAATACCTTGACGCGTAAGCTAAAAGAACTCGGAATGGAGTGACATATCGTCACTGTGTAAAGATTAATAATTGAGCGCAAATAGCTGCTATTTTGCGCTTTACTGTTCCGATGAGTTAAGTATGATCGTGCCCGGAAAACGGGGGGGAAGTCATCATGCTGGAATCTATGATTAATCTGCTGTCGAGCGGTGCGGTCGAAAGCCATACGCCACAAACTGCGGTCGCCGCTGTGCTGTGCGCGGCGCTGGTTGGGCTGTTCAGCTAGCGGGTTCACCGGGTGGCGCTTCGCTTACCCGACCTACGTATTGAGATTTTCGTAGGCACGATAAGCGAGCGCCACCGGGAAAAGCGTTAAATCACCCGCGAGAATTGCTGCATCCGCGCTTTCTGGCGCAGATATGCATCGAAGCACATGCAAATATTACGGATCAGCAGACGGCCCTTCGGCGTGACCTGAATCCCCTTCTCATTGACATCCACCAGCCCATCCTTCGCCAGCGGTGCCAGCAGTTTCAGGTCTTCGGCAAAATAGTCAGCGAAGTTCAGATCCCATTGCTGTTCCACAGCGGCATAGTCGAGGCGGAAGTTGCAGATCAGGAGCTTAATAACATCACGACGAATGCAGTCATCGCGGGTCAGGGCAATTCCGCGCCACAGCGCGTTCCCCTGCTCGTCTACCTGCTGATAATAGCGCTTCAGCTCTTTCTGGTTCTGCGCGTAGTTGTCACCAATCATACTAATGGCTGACACGCCCATTCCCAGCAGATCGGTATCACCCTGGGTGGTATACCCCTGGAAATTACGATGCAGCACACCCTTGCGTTGAGCAATCGCCAGCTCATCATCCGGGCGAGCAAAGTGATCCATACCAATGAACTGATAACCGGTTTCGGTCAGTGAAGAGATGGTTTCCTGCAGGATATCCAGCTTCTGCTGCGCGCTGGGCAGGTCGGCATCTTTAATCTTGCGCTGAGCCGCAAACAGCGTCGGCAGGTGAGCGTAGTTAAAGACGCTCAGTCGGTCTGGATTCAGCTCAGCAACGCGTTTCAGGGTGAAGGCGAAACTTTCCGGCGTCTGTTTTGGCAAACCATAAATCAGATCGATGTTCGTTGAGGTAAAGCCAATCTCACGCGCATGATTCAGCAGCGCAAAGATAAACTCCTCATCCTGCTCACGGTTCACCAGGCGCTGAACTTCTTTATTGAAGTCCTGCACCCCCATGCTCAGGCGGTTAAAACCTTCAGCGCGTAAATGATCGAGCACATCCAGCTCAATTTCACGCGGATCCACTTCGATCGAAATTTCGGCGTCGTCGTTAAAGTTAAAGTTGCCACGTAGCAGCGACATCAAACGGCTGATTTGCGCTTTATTCAGGTACGTTGGCGTGCCACCGCCCCAGTGCAGCTGACTGACATGGCGTCCGGCGAACAGCGGTGCGCGATGAATAATTTCTTGTTCTAAGACATCGAGGTATTGATCGGCTTTATGCTGCTGGCGAGTCACGACCTTGTTACAGCCGCAGAAGTAGCACAGCTTGTGGCAGAACGGGATGTGAACGTACAACGAGAGAGGACGCTCAGGATAACGCGCCACGGCCTTTAGAAATGCCTCAGTGCCGTAGTCTTCAGAAAACTCCAGCGCGGTCGGGTACGAGGTATATCGTGGCCCGGAATAGTTATATTTCTGGATCAGGGCCAGGTCCCAGTCTATTAACTGCTCTGACATGCTCACTCCTTCCGATGGCGTCTCTGGCGGGTACGGCGTACCGACTTAACCCCAGTACGGGTGATAAGTCGGTTGCGCAGCCACTTCTGTCGCCGCGACAACCGCTGTAGTTTAACGAATAACCACACCAGATAACATATAACCGGAAGGGTTATAAGCAGGACGGGAAGACCCACGGTGTAAAACCGTTAGTTGCCGCCTTTCAGCAGGCGCATCATGTCTTCCTGCTTTTCTTCTTCTTCCTCTTCTTCCTCGTCATCGTAAGAAAGACCCAGCTTTTGCATCAGCTCATCGATGCGATCCAGCTTGGCATCAACCCAGGACTGATCTTCCGCGCTCAGGGTTTCTCCTGCTTCAAGACGCTCCAGCAGCGCATCCAGGCGCTCATCCGTTTCCAGTAAATCCAACTCAGCCTGTGGTGAAAGCATAGGTTTCTCACTCTTCGGTTTGTGCTGTTTGGTGACTTTTTCGGTCACGCCCAATGGAATGGGGGTTTTGCTGCCAATACGAGGATCTTTTTGCTTATTTTGGTTTCCGCCACCAGATGCGCCTTCGCTACCGGACGCACGGCTACCTGCCGCATGACCACGGTGTTTTTTCTGGCGCTTACGGTCGCGAGCTTCCTGGTTAATTTCTTCGCGTGTTTTACGACGCGCTTTTGCAGGACCTTTACCGCGTGGTGTAGAAGTTGGTTTCATCATGATTCGTCTTTGGCTGTTTTTATTCAGTATATAATTGCGCCGGAATCTAGCAGAAATAAAGAAAAAAGGCGACAGAGTAATCTGTCGCCTTTTTTCCTGACTCTCAACCCTTACGGGCTCTACAATCCCTGTTGGCTATCAACACACCCTGTTTTTCCCTTAGCCTGTAACATTCCGTGTTGTTTCCATTTCCTTTTACTAACGTCTCCGGACGTTTGTCTTCCTGACAATCCTGTGTCTTCGCCTCCTGGCGCTCCTGACCCTCATCCTGAGTCGTCTATCCTTTCAGCTTCCTCGCTATGGACGCTACTTTACCGTTTTGGTTTAAACGTACAAGTAACCTGGGTAACAATTTCTGATTTTAAGAATAGCGCCCAAATGTAACCATATGATTTATTTTAGTTCTGTCATTTTTTACTCTGTCATCTCGTATAGAAACTGTCGGCAATGTCTCACAAAGCGCGGGGTTTTTACTTACACAGCCCACTCGTCGAAAAACCAGCCTTTTGCTGGGGTTCAGGTATAATCGCTGCAAAGCCCTGATTGATGGAGAGGACTGCTTTGACTAACTTGAATTATCAACAGACGCACTTTGTGATGAGTGCGCCTGATATTCGCCACTTACCTTCCGATACCGGTATCGAAGTGGCTTTTGCTGGCCGTTCCAACGCAGGCAAATCCAGTGCGCTAAATACCCTGACGAATCAAAAAGGTCTGGCGCGTACATCTAAAACGCCGGGTCGTACTCAGCTCATCAACCTGTTTGAAGTCGTTGACGGCAAACGCCTGGTCGATTTACCAGGATACGGTTATGCCGAAGTTCCGGAAGAGATGAAGCGTAAATGGCAGCGCGCGCTGGCTGAATATCTGGAAAAGCGTCAGAGCCTGCAAGGTCTGGTAGTGCTGATGGATATTCGTCACCCGTTAAAAGATCTCGATCAACAGATGATCCTGTGGGCAGTTGAGAGCAACGTTCAGGTTCTGGTACTGCTGACTAAAGCAGATAAGCTGGCCAGCGGTGCACGCAAAGCGCAGCTGAATATGGTACGTGAAGCCGTACTGGCATTTAACGGTGATGTGCAGGTAGAAGCATTTTCATCGCTGAAAAAACTGGGTGTGGACAAACTGCGGCAAAAACTGGATAGCTGGTTTAGTGAACTGGCACCGGTTGAAGAGGAGCAGGACGGGGAATAACCCACCGATATGCCGGATGGCGCCGCTACGCGTCTTATCCGGCCTACAGATCTTTATTTTTGCTCTAAATAATTCGAGTTGCATAAAGGCGGCGACGCAGCAAATCCCAGGAGCTTACATAAGTAAGTGACTGGGGTGAGCGAGGAAGCCAACGCGTATGCAGCTTGAAGTATGACGAGCAAAATAAAAAACGCCCCAGTCATTACTGACTGGGGCGGCTAAAATATTCAGCCAAATCCGATTACGTGAAGTAAAAGGTCTGAAAGATAGAACATCTTACCTCTGTACCCTACGAGAATAACTTTACTCTTTTTTGAGCAGCTCAGAAAGCACTTTTTGTAATTTTTTTTCATTCCTTACATAGGGAATTCTAATGGACATCACAAAAAGCTCTCTCTTATGTTGCTTAGTTACGAAAAAGGGGCGTTATTAAGTAAACCCTTAGTGCGCCTGATCCCAGTTTTCACCACTCCCGACTTCCACCAGCAACGGCACGTCAATCTGGGTCTCGTTTTCCATCAGTTGGTGGATCTTTTTAGAGACGCTTTCCAGATCATCTTTGTGCACTTCAAACACCAGTTCATCGTGTACCTGCATGATCATACGCACGCGCGGTTGCTCGGTTTGCAGCCATCCATCCACAGCAATCATGGCTCGCTTGATAATATCTGCGGCAGTTCCCTGCATCGGGGCGTTAATGGCCGCACGCTCTGCACCTGCGCGACGAGCGCCATTACTGGATTTAATATCCGGTAAATAGAGACGGCGACCTTCCAGCGTTTCTACATAGCCTTGCTCTTTCGCCTGCGCGCGGGTACGTTCCATGTATTCCAACACACCTGGGTAGCGTTCAAAGTAGAGATCCATGTACTTCTGTGCTTCTTTGCGCGGAATATTCAACTGGCGCGCCAAACCAAAGGCGCTCATCCCGTAGATCAAACCGAAGTTGATGGCTTTCGCGCTGCGGCGTTGTTCGCTGGTCACGGAATCAAGCGGTAAACCAAAGACTTCAGCCGCCGTTGCGCGGTGAATGTCTTTCCCTTCGGCAAACGCGGTAAGCAGACCTTTATCACGTGAAAGGTGCGCCATGATACGCAGTTCAATCTGTGAGTAGTCCGCAGAGACAATCACGTAGTCTTCTGGCGCAATGAACGCCTGACGAATACGACGACCTTCGTCATTACGTACCGGGATGTTTTGCAGGTTTGGATCCGTTGAAGACAAGCGCCCGGTGGCGGTAACCGCCTGATGGTAGGAGGTGTGCACGCGTCCGGTTTTCTTGTTAATCATCAACGGAAGCTTATCCGTATAGGTCGACTTCAGTTTTGCTAAACCACGATATTCCAGGATCACTTTCGGCAATGGGTAATCCAGCGCGAGCTCTTCCAGTACCTCTTCCGACGTTGATGGCGCGCCGCCTGGGGTTTTCTTCAACGGCTTAATACCCTGCTTTTCAAACAGGATAGTTTGCAGTTGCTTAGTGGAAGAGAGGTTAAACGCTTCTCCGGCGATCTCGTGCGCTTTTTGCTCCAGCTCATTCAAACGCAGCGTCAGCTCTTCTGAATGCTTGTGCAGAACAGCCGGATCGATTTTCACACCGTTGCGCTCAACGCGAGACAAAACCGGCACCAGCGGCATATCGATATTTTCAAAGACGTTCAACGGCCCTTTATGCTGCTGCAATTCTGGCCACATCTTCAGATGCAGCTGTAACGTAACGTCGGCGTCTTCCGCAGCGTAACGACCAGCCTCTTCCAGTGCTATCTGGTTAAAGGTCAGCTGGTTTTTGCCTTTTCCAGCAATCTCTTCAAAGGTGATGGTCTTATGTTTCAGCCAGCGGTCCGACAGGCTGTCCATATCGTGTCGTCCAGCGACGCTGTTAAGAATGTAGGATTCGAGCATGGTGTCAAAAGTGATGCCGCGCAGCTCGATGCCATAGTTCGCCAGGATGCCGCGATCGTACTTCAGGTTTTGCCCGACTTTGTGCGCGTTCTCATCTTCCAGCAGCGGCTTTAGCAGCTCCAGCGCGCGGTCGCGCGCGATCTGGTCAGGGGCATCCAGGTAATCGTGGGCAACAGGAACATACGCCGCCACACCCGGTTCAATGGCAAAAGACAGGCCAACCAGATTCGCGGAAATGTTGTCCAGGCTGTCAGTTTCAGTATCGAAGGCAAAGACAGGTGCTTTTTTCAGCTTAGCGATCCACGCTTCCAGCGTCGCTTCGTCCAGAATCGTCACATAGTTATCGTACGAAAGAACCGTAGCCGGCTCCTCAGGCGTTTCATCGACGACAATAGTTTCTTGTGGTTTTGCCGCCGGCTTCGTTCCTTTTGCCTGTAGCCATTTACCTGCTTCAACGTCAGTAACCCAACGTTTGAATTCATACTGTTTAAACAGGCCAAGCAGTTCTTCTGCAGCGGGCTGACGGACTTCCAGCTGCTCACAGGTCAATTCCAGCTCAACATCCGTTTTGATGGTAGCCAATTGATAAGAGAGGTACGCCACCTCTTTGTTCTGCTCAAGTTTGCCCGCCATGGTTTTCGCACCACGGAAGGTCAGCCCCGCTATTTTGTCTGATTCGGCATAGAGGGTATCCAGCCCACCCAGCCCCTGCAGCAGTGCCTGAGCGGTTTTTTCGCCTACGCCTGGAACGCCAGGAATGTTATCTGAGGAATCCCCCATAAGCGCCAGGAAATCGATGATCAGTTCCGGCGGGACGCCGTACTTATTCACAACTTCATCCGGGCCGAGGATCGTATTGGTCATGGTGTTGATAAGGGTGATATTCGGCGTCACTAACTGAGCCATATCTTTATCACCGGTGCTAATCAGCACCGGGCGACCGATCTTCTCTGCTTCCCGCGCCAGCGTACCGATAACATCGTCCGCCTCCACGCCAGAAACAGCCAACAGTGGCAGCCCCATCGCCTTTACCATCGCATGCAGAGGTTCAATCTGCGCACGCAGATCGTCCGGCATCGGTGGGCGGTGAGACTTATAATGTTCGAATAATTCATCACGGAAGGTTTTACCCTTGGCGTCGAATACCACCGCTGCATGGGTTGGTTGATATTGCAGAATCAAGCTACGCAGCATGTTGAGGACACCGTACATCGCGCCCGTAGGTTCTCCTGCGCTGTTAGTCAGCGGTGGGAACGCGTGGTATGCGCGATACAGGTAAGATGAGCCATCTACAAGGATAAGTGGGTTTTCTGGGATCTGAACCATAATGTCCGTGCCTGTTTATCAGATTATGGGTAAAGGATGCCACAGACAGGATGAAAACATGAGTTTTTCGCCGCATTTGTCGAAAAACTTTTGCAGATCTTCTGCTTTGCTCGCAAAGACAGCTGTGGATAACTTTGTGAATAAATAATTTTCAGCTCTTTAAATATAGCAAGGAAATTAATGCTTCATTATATTTATATATATTTTTCAAAAGGTTAAATTAACGCACAGCATTTTATTCCATTTTTTCAGCTTATATCCTGATGTGGATAGATATTCTCTTTTTTTCTATTCAGGGAAGATCCATCATTTGGTTCGTTTTCTGATAAAATCAGCCCCTTGCGCCTCTTTCGCGCACTGTCTATGGCTAACCTTTTGAATAATTTAATTATGACGAGAATACTCGCTGCGATAACGCTGTTGCTGAGTATCGTGTTGACCATATTGGTCACGATTTTTTGTTCTGTGCCGATCATCCTTGCCGGAGTTGTGAAACTCCTTTTGCCCATTCCTGTCGTCTGGCGCAAGGTTTCCGTCTTCTGTAATTTCATGATGTACTGCTGGTGTGAAGGTCTGGCGCTACTGCTGCACCTTAATCCGCGGCTGAAGTGGGATGTTGAAGGGCTGGAAGGTCTTAGCAAGAAAAACTGGTATCTGCTCATTTGTAATCATTACAGCTGGGCCGATATCGTTGTGCTTTGCGTTCTGTTCCGTAAGCACATCCCGATGAATAAATATTTCCTCAAGCAGCAGTTGGCCTGGGTGCCCTTTATTGGCCTGGCCTGCTGGGCGCTGGATATGCCGTTTATGAAACGCTATTCACGTGGATATCTGCTTCGCCATCCGGAACGCCGTGGTAAAGATGTCGAAACAACGCGTCGTTCCTGCGAGAAGTTTCGCGTACACCCGACAACCATTGTGAATTTTGTCGAAGGTTCACGCTTTACCAAAGATAAACGTGAGCAAACCCGCTCTCCTTATCAAAACCTGCTCCCTCCTAAAGCGGCAGGTATTGCAATGGCATTGAACGTACTGGGGTCACAGTTCGATAAAATGTTGAACGTCACGTTGTGCTATCCGGAAAACAGTAGCCGACCGTTCTACGATATGCTGAGCGGTAAGCTAACGCGGATTGTCGTGCGGGTGAATCTGGAGCCAATCCATGAAGAGTTACACGGTGATTACGTGAACGATAAGGCATTCAAGCGCCGCTTTCAGCTGTGGTTGAATACGCTGTGGAGTGAGAAAGACGCGCAGCTCGACGCGATTAAAGCCTCAAAATAAAAAAGCCGGTCAGTGACCGGCTTTTGCTTTTACTTCTGACCGACCAGGTATTTCACGGTATCCGCATACTGTTGTACAAAGATATCCATGCTGCTGGTATCCATGCCTTGCGGATTTACCTGATATTTACCATTCACGAACATCGCCGGAACGCCCTGCAGCTGTAAATCAGCCGCTGCTTTTTCCTGCTGTGCCACGAGAGATTTCACTACGAAGCTGTTCCATGCCGCATCATAGTCTTCGCCTTTAATACCCGCATCGACAAACACTTTACGGATATCAGCAACAGACTGAACGGTCTGGGTTTTCTGAACCCCTTCAAACAGCGGAACAGTGACCTGATCTTCAACACCCAGCGCCATTGCAACCGCCCATGCCTGCGTCAGGTCTTTGCCCAAAGGCCCGAGAAACTCGACGTGGTATTTGGTCATCTTGGTGCCTTCCGGCAGTTTTTTCTTCACGTTATCAGACACATGAAGCACTTCTTCAAACTGATAGCAGTGCGGGCAGTAGAAGGAGAAGAACTCCAACACTTGCGGTTCACCCGCAACAGGCTTCTCCAGGGTGATGTATTGTTTACCATCCTGGAACTGCGCTGCAGATGCGCTAAAAGCTAAGACCATACCAGCCAGCGCCAGCCATATTTTTTTCATGTTCAAGTTTCTCCGATTAATACATTGGCGTTAATTGTAAGGGGGGCTCTTGCAGAATTTTTGCCTGCTCAATAAAGGTCGCGGTCTGACGATGCCAGTAATCTTCCCCAGTTAACCACGGGAAATTTTTTGGAAATGCAGGGTCAGCCCAACGTCGAATTAGCCAGGCAAGATAATAAACTAAACGCATAGCGCGTAAAGGTTCTATCAGTCCGATTTCAAAGGTGTCGAACTCACTAAACTCTTCATAAGCCTCGATAATGGTTTCCAGCTGCATACGTTGTTCAGCTTTATCACCATTGAGGAGCATCCATAAATCCTGAATAGCCGGACCGTTTCGGGCATCATCTAAATCGACAAACATCGGGCCATCGCGCCACAGAATATTACCGGCATGACAATCACCGTGCAGGCGTAATGTGGTAAAACGCGTATGCCAGCGTTCGGTAACGATCGCGATAAGCGCATCCGTTGCCTTCAGGAATGCCGCTTTTTGCCCTGATGGGATTAGCTGTGCGTGTTCAAAAACTTTACGCGGTTCGGTCAGGTATTCTTCAAGGCCAATCGTTGGGCGGAAGGTAAAAATACGCTTGCTTCCGGTCTGGTGCATACGCCCGAGATAGCGCCCCACCGCTTCCATCTGATCGATGTTGTCGGCTTCAAACTGGCGTCCACCGACGCTGGGGAAGATCGCATAATGGAAACCCTGGTGGCTTAACAGCGTTTGGCCGTTCAGTACCAACGGCGCAGCTACCGGGACTTCATCGCTTACCAGTTCCAGAGCAAACTGGTGCTCTTCCTGGATCTGATCGACAGACCAACGTTCAGGGCGATAAAACTTAACGACAAAGCGTCGACGGTCTTCGTCCTGGAATTGATAGACACGGTTTTCATAGCTGTTAAGCGGGGTAAGCCCGGAATCCACCCGGATCCCCTGCTCAAACAGTGCATCCATGATGGTATCCGGGTGTAGCGTCTGGAAATTAAAAGCGTTGTCGTTCATCCCATCATCCGGAAAATACTACGAATGATTCAGGATATCATTTCGCAGCGCTTTCGGTGGCGGCGATTACAAGCTTTTACTCTTTAATTACACCACGAGCGCGGAGTAGTGCAGTTTTAAAATCTTCTTCATAATCTTTCTGAATACCTGGAATGACAGCATCCTTCGCTGAGTCTCGCATTTTCAGGTGATAGATCAGAATGTCATCAGTTAAATCCGCCAGTTCGCCGTCAAAACCTGACTCTTGCGCCAGTTTCTGTAAAAATTGCATCAGGTTAAGATCGGGTTCCTTCTGCCAGGCAGGCTGGAGGAGTTCAATAACTTCATTCAGACGTTTACATTTCATGGTTGTGCTCCTTAGGCTCAATACAGATACGTTAGCAGGGTCAATCCCACATTAAAAGAGGCGATATCAGTGATTCTGGATAGTGCAATAACAGGGGTTGTGCTGGCTGGCGGTAAGGCCAGACGGATGGGCGGAACCGATAAAGGTCTGCTTGAGCTGGACGGTAAACCTCTTTGGCGGCATGTGGCCGACATTCTCGCTTTGCAGGTCGAAACCGTGGTGGTTAATGCCAATCGCCACCGGGATATATACCAGCAAAGCGGCCTGAAAGTTATCCCCGATTCCTTGGCCGATTTCCCTGGCCCACTGGCCGGGATGCTATCGGTATTCCTGCAGCAAACGGGGGAGTGGTTTCTGTTTTGCCCGTGCGATATGCCCTATATTCCTCACGATCTGGTCGCTCGTTTAAAAGAGCAGCGCAAAGCTGCACCGGTTGTCTGGGTGCATGATGGGGAAAGAGATCACCCAACCATTGCGCTGATGCACCGCTCTATGCAGCCTTTGCTGCAGGATTATCTTCAGTCTGGTGAACGACGCGTTATGGTCTTTATGCGTCTGGCTGGCGGTCATGCTGTCGATTTCAGCGATCATAAAGATGCGTTCGTAAACGTGAATACCCCCGAAGAGCTCGCAAAATGGCAGGAAAAATCATGATCCCATTACTCGCCATTGCGGCATGGAGCGGCACGGGAAAAACCACGCTGCTCAAAAAGTTGATCCCGGAACTACGTGCCAGAGGTATACGTCCCGGATTGATTAAACATACTCATCACAATATGGATGTCGACAAGCCCGGTAAAGATAGTTATGAACTGCGCAAAGCCGGTGCAGCACAAACGCTGGTCGCCAGCCAGCAACGTTGGGCATTAATGGTAGAAACACCGGAAGAGCCCGAACTGGATTTAGCGTATCTGGTAAGCCGGATGGATGCAGCGACGTTGGATCTAGTGCTGGTTGAAGGGTTTAAGCATGAACCTGTCGCTAAGATCGTGCTTTTTCGCGACGGTTGCGGGCATAGTCCTGAAGAATTGGCGATAGACGAATATGTTATCGCGGTTGCCAGTGATGTTCCGCTGGCGGTGGATGTTCCATTGTTAGACATCAACGATATACAGCAACTTGCTGATTTTGTTACGCAATGGATAAGATGGTAACCGTGGTGTTGTGATGCGCCTGATGCGCTGCGCTTATCAGGCCTACAAAATACATTCAGCCCAGCCCCTGCACGCCGCATCCGGCGGTTTTCATCCCGCACAGACGCAAAAAAGCCCATCCGGCAGGATGGGCTTCTTCACTTTAATTA